>CASEEY010000035.1 GCA_949287055.1 uncultured Collinsella sp. | reverse complement strand
TCGCAGGCCGGTCCCATCGTGCATACGATCTTGGTGCGCTTGTTCATAAAGAACCTCCGTCTTCCGTTGTCCGATTCAGTTTGCAGGGGTTAAACGTTGTCGGTCACAACAGAGTCAGCTTAATGCAAATATGTCCGTGAAAATCGCAATATCGGTGAGGGACCGTAATGTTTGGTGAGCGTACCACCAGCTCAACCGCGTTTCGCATTCCCAAATGTTATATCCCCCAATGCTGCGAAGGCGCGCGGGGGACAAGGCGGCACGGGGCACCGACAGGGGGTCATCTGACGGAAGGGCGCTGCGCCCGAACAGGGGGACGCACCGCCCGTCAGCTCACTCCCGCCGGATCCGCGCCCTATGAAAAAAGCCCCGAGGCGCAAGGCTTCGGGGCTTGATGAGACGCAGGGGGTCGATGTCTTACGCGCGGCCCACGGAGCCTGGCCCGGCTTCTTGGGATCGAAGCAGGTGGGGTTCTCGGCCATGTAGGCCATGAAGCCCTTCGTGAAGGCCTGGCGCAGCTCGGTGGCGTAGTTGACCTTGCAGATGCCGTTCTTCACGGCCTCGGCGACCTGCTCATCGGGCACACCGGAGGTGCCGTGCAGGACGAGCGGCACGTCCACGGCGGCGCGGATCGCCTTGACGACGTCCTGCTCGATGTGGGGCTCGGCGGTGTAGACGCCGTGCGAGGTGCCCACGCCGATGGCGAGCGAGGTGCAGCCGGTGCGCTCGACGAACTCGCGGGCCTCGTCCGGGTCGGTGTAGGGGCTCTCGCCCTCGACCTCGACGTCGTCCTCCTTGCCGCCGACCTTGCCGAGCTCAGCCTCGACGGGCACGCCCATGGCGGCGCCGGCGTCGGCGACGAGCTTGGTGAGGGCGATGTTGTCCTCGAAGGTCTCATGGCTGCCGTCGATCATGACGGAGGTATAGCCGGTGCGCAGGGCCTTCATGCAGCGATCGTAGCCGTCGCCATGGTCGAGGTGCAGCGCCACGGGAACGCTCGTGCGCTCAGCGGCGGCCTTGACCATGCCGTAGAAGTAATCGAGGCCGGTCATCTTGATGGTGCCGGAGGTCGTCTGCATGATGACGGGGGACTTGGTCTCCTCCGCGGCGGCGAGCACCGCCATGACGAACTCGAGGTTCTCGACGTTGAAGGCGCCGACGGCGTAGTGGTTCTTCTGAGCGTCGAGCAGCATGTCCTTGGTGGTAACGAGCATCGGTGTTTCGCTCCCTCCTGCCGCCGCGCACCGCGCGGATCGGCCCGCATCGGCGTCGCATCCTTGTGTGCGACGCACCTGTTGCCCCTATTGTACGAAATCGATAAATCTGCTGTTCACGGCTTAGGCGAGCGGCAGCGTGCAACCGGAAAGCAAAGAAAACCCTCCCGTGCGCGCCCAAAGGCGCCTCCACGCGCGCCCCGCCCGACAGGCGGCGCTCACCGGCGCGTCACGCGAGCGCTCCGCGCGCGCGTCATGGGATTTGCGTTAAAACAAAGAATTCGCAAGCGTTTTGCTTTCCAAAAAGAAAAATAAAGCAAAATGGATTCTGCACATTTGGCACACATTCGCGTTTGCTTCGTCGCGTCGAAGGAGGGCCCACCATGGCAGATCACGCACATTCGTTTGCCGAGGAGCGACGCGCCGCCATCATGGGAATGCTCGATCGCAGCGCATCCGTGCAGGTGGCGGAGCTTGCCCGCACCTTCGGCGTGTCGGCGGTGACCATTCGCACCGACCTCGATGCCCTCGAGGCCGACGGCAAGCTGCGCCGTACCCACGGCGGAGCCGTCTCGCTCCACAAGACGCTGACCGTCTCCATCCAGGATCGCCGCGTCAACGTCAACGCCGCCGCCAAGCAGGCCATCGCTCGCCGCGCCCTGGAACTTGTCGACAACGGCGACTCGCTGCTCGTCGACTCGGGCACCACCGCCCTCGAGTTCGTGCGCATGCTCGGCCAGCGCACGGGCATCACCGTCATCACCGCCGACCTGTCCATCGCCAACTACATCGACGAGAGCCTCCCAGGCGTCGACGCCATCCTGCTCGGCGGCTCGCTGCGCAAGGGCCATCGGTACCTGCAAGGGCCGCTCACCATGCGCTCGCTCGACATCATCCACGCCGACAAGGCCTTCCTGTGCCCCACCGCCATCGTCGCGAACAGCGGCCTCATGACCAACTACGAGCAGATGGCCGAGGTCAAGCGCGGCATGATGCGCGCGGCGCGCGAGCGCATCGTCCTTGCCGACGCGAGCAAGGTCAACGGGCGCGGGCTGTTTCGCTTCGCCGGCCTGGGCGAGGTGGACATCGCCGTGATGGACGCGGATCCCGATTGCGTCGTCGCGGGCGAGCTCGAGCGCCTGCCGGAAGGAGCACCGCGGCCGCGCCTCATCCTCGCTCAGCCCTAAGCACAGCTTTGTCGAGCGCCCCGTTGAGCGCGGACCTTGACGCTCGGCGGCGTTTGCCGAAGGGGTCATATAAAACTCCGGTTGATGGACAGGCACCATCTGCGAAGTGGGCATAATCTGTTTACTTGGAAACGCGCGGGGCGACCCGCGCCAGCACGGAAGGACCTGCACGTGGGCAGATCGAGTTCAGGAGGGGGCGGGCGCTTCGGCGGAGGGTTCCGCGGAGGCGCAGGGCGCTCCTCGGGCGGCTTTTCCGGCGGACGTCGGGGCTTCGGCGGAGGCCGCAGCTCCTTCGGCGGAGGATTCGGCGGCTTCGGCAGGCCCGCGGGCCCCGCTGGCCCCCCGCCGCGCCCAAGATCGAACGGAGGGTTTTTCACCGGCATGATGCTCGGCAGTCTGATGAACCGCAACCGCACCGTCGTCGTCAACAACGGCGGAGGGCGGCCTTCGGGCCCCACGCCGGGCGCGCAGGCATCGGGGTGCGCGGGCGGGTGCCTGGGCATCGTGGCCGCAATCGTCATCTTCGCCCTGATCAGCGCGCTTATGACCACGTTTATGCCCTCGTGCTCGAGCGACTACACCCAGCAGGGCGCATCGAGCGTCGTGCGCGAGGCGCTACCCGACGACTCGGTTCACGAAACCGCCTACTACACCGATGAGGACGGGGACTGGATTCACGACCCCGCCGCGTTGGAACAGGGCATGCGCACGTTCTATACCAAGACGGGCGTGCAGCCCTACGTCTACATCCTGCCCAACGGCACGACGACCTCGACGTCGCAGCTCACCAGCCTCGCCGAGCGCGCCTATGATGAGCTGTTCGACGACGAGGGACACTTCCTGCTCGTATTCTGCGACGACGGGAACGGCTCGTACACCTGCGGGTACGCGGCCGGATCGCTTGCCTCCCAGGTCGTGGACAGCGAGGCGGTCGGCATCCTCGCCGAGCAGATCGAGCGCGCTTACAGCGACTACTCGCTGTCCGAGGAGGAGATCTTCTCGCAGGCGTTCAGCCAGACCGCCGACCTCATCATGGGAGCGGCCGAGAGACAGGAGACCTCCGGCACCATGGCGAAGGTCGGCCTTGCGGCCATCGGCGTCGTCGCGGTCGCAGGCATCGCCTACGCGGTCGTCAAGCGCCGCAAGCAGGCCGACGAGGAGCGCCGCAAGCAGGCCGAGCAGATCCTCAACACCCCGCTGGAGAAATTCGGCGACGACAACATCGAGGATCTGGCCGACAAGTACGAGGATGACGCCGACAAGTAGCCGGCGCGCCGATAGGGCGCGGGCGACCGCGCCGACCTATGCACATCGGGACACCCACGAGAAAGGACACGACCATGGGAATCCTGGACCGCTTCGCCACCATCGTGAAGGCCAACATCAACGAGCTGCTCGACCGCGCCGAGGATCCGGCGAAGATGATCGACCAGTACCTCGTCGACCTCACCGACTCGCTCGCCGAGGTCAAGCGCGAGACCGCCGGCGTCATGGCCGAGGAGAAGCGCACCAAGCGCCTGGTTGACGACAACGCCGCCGAGGTCGACCGCATGGAGCAGCTCGCCAAGAAGGCCCTCTCCGCGGGCAACGAGGGCGATGCCCGCGCCTTCCTGGGCAAAAAGCAGCAGCTCGCAGCCGCTGGCGCCGAGCTCGTCAAGGCCTATGAGGCGGCGCATGCCAACGCCGACAAGATGCGTCAGATGCACGACAAGCTCGTGGGCGACATCGAGAACCTGAAGAGCCGCCGCGAGACCATCAGGGCCAAGGTCGCCGTCGCCAAGACGCAGGAGCAGGTCGCCGGCTTCACGTCGGGCTCCGACCGCGCCGAGAGTGCCATCGCCGCGTTCGATCGCATGGAGGCCAAGGCCGACCGCATGCTCGATACCGCCGATGCCATGGCCGAGCTCAACGAGGAGCCCATCGACGAGGTCGCTACGCTCGAGGAGAAGTACTCCTCGGTCGCCGATGACGCCGCCGTCGATGAGGAGCTCGCCCGCCTGAAGGCCAAGATGGGTCTCTAACCGGAACGCCTCATATCACGGCATGACATCGCCCCCGGTCGGACATCCGATCGGGGGCGATTGCGTTATAGGGCTATCGTCGGCCGAGATCCGCTACAGCTCGGAGATCTCCACGGCGTCGTGGATCTCGTCCCACTTCTCCAGCACCAGATGACCGGTCTGGGGATCCATGGCGTTCAGGGTGCCGCAGGTGTTGCCGCAGCGCAGGACCTCTTCGTCATCGGCGCCGGCAGCGATGGCGTGGGCGAAGCCGGCGATGGTGGAGTCGCCCGAACCGGTCGCGTTCACGCACTCGATGCGGGGAGCCTTCGCACGCAGCACGCGGCCGGCATGGAAAGCGACCGAGCCCGCCGCGCCCATGCTCACCACGACCCAATCGATGCCGGTAAAGCGCGCATCGCCCGCGAGGGTCGCCTGCAGGTCGAGCAGGTCATCAGGGCCAAACGAGGTGCCGAGCAGATCGTTGATCTCGGTGAGGTTGGGCTTGACGAGGGTCGGCTTGACCTCGGCCTCGAGCGCAGCGTCCAGCGCAGCACCCGACGTGTCCAGCAGCACCGGAACGCCCGCGCCCGCGGCGATGGCCACCAGGCGCGCATAGGTGTCGGCAGGAACGCCCTTGGGCAGCGAGCCGGACAGGGTCACGCAGGACGCGCCGCTCACCAGGTCGGTAAAGTTGCCGACAAACGCCTCGAGCTCCTCGGCGCTCACCACCGGGCCGCTCTCGAGCAGCTCGGTCTGGTTGCCGTCGTGCAGAAGCGCGATGCAGGTCCTCGACTCGCCGGCGATGGGCGTGAACCGGTGGGTGATGCCGTCGGCGTCCATCAGGTCGCCCAGATAGGCGCCGGAGTGACCGCCCAGCAGACCGGTCGCCACCACGTCGTCGCCCAGCTGCACGAGCACGCGGCTGACGTTTAAGCCCTTGCCGCCGGCGGTCTTGGCGGGAACGACGCGGTTGACGTCGTCGACGACCAGATGATCGAGGGTGTAGCGGGTATCGATCGAGGGATTCATCGTCACGGTGAGGATCATGTCCGTCCCTTTCTTTCGGGAAGATACAAGCTGAGGACATTGTAGCTCCTGCACACGAAACCCCCTCGTGTGCCGCGGCGTGCGGTCGGGTGGCGTCCGCAAGCAAACGCAAGCCGCGCCGATCGCACGCCACGCGGACATGACGCGCCACATCGCCGCCGGGAAGACCCCCGGTCGGCCGTATAATAACTGCGTCGCTGTTATTCCGTCGTAAGGATCGCCCATGATCACCACCTCGCCTTTCGGCACCGCCCCCGACGGCTCCCCCGTCACCTGCTACGCCATCTCGGCACACGGCATCACCGTGCGCGTCATGGATTTCGGCGCCACCATCCTCGGCGTCGACGCGCCCGATACGTCCGGCACCATCGCCGACGTCGTGCTGGGCTATGACTCGCTCGACGGCTATGCGGACGCCAATCCCTCCTGCTACGGCGCGACCATCGCACCGTCTGCCAACCGCATTCGCAACGGCCATCTCGTCATCGACGGCACCGAGTGGCAGCTCGTCAAGAACGAGGGCGAGAACAACCTGCACACCGACTTCGACCACGGCCTGCACAAGCGCGTGTGGACGGCCGAGGTCGACGAGGACGCCAACGCCGTCCGCATGACCACCACCTTGGCCCACGGCGAGCTCAACCTTCCCGGCGAGCGCACCTTCACCGCCGAGTTCTCGGTAAGCCCCACCGGCGCCTTCCGCCTGTACTACCGCTGCGAGTCCGACCGTCGCACCTTCGCGAACATGACGAACCACGTGTACTTCAACCTTGCGGGCCACAACGCCGGCACGATTCGCAACCACGTGGTGTCCATCGACGCCTCCCGCTTCGCGGTCATCGACGCCGGATCGGTCTCGACCGGCGAGCTGCGCGACGTCGCCGGCACGCCGCTCGACTTCCGCACGCCCAAGGCGCTGGGAGCCGAGATCGACTCCGACTACGAGCAGATCCAGCTCGCCCACGGCTACGATCACTGCATGTGCATCGACGGCTTCTGGCCCTGCGGCCGCCTGCGCCACGCGCTGCGCGCCGAGGATCCGGCGAGCGGGCGCACCCTCGACATCTACATCACCGCGCCCGGCGCGCATCTCTACTCGGGCAACTTCCTCGATAACGAGCACGTCAAAGACGACGCCACCTACACCACGAACAGCGGCTTCGCCTTCGAGCCCGAGTACTATCCCGACTGCCCCAACATCCCGACCTTCCCGCAGTGCTACTGCGGTCCGGGTTTCCCCTACGAGAGCACGATCGAGTACCGCTTCGGCACCATCTAGACCGCGCGCACGAACCGCTCGCATCGCACGCGTCCAACGCGAAGGCCCGGCCGTCTCCCTTTCGGAAGACGGCCGGGCCTTACACGTGCGCGCAGCCGGTGCGGCGCGCGCGATTGCTCGCTGAGCCTTACGCCTTGTACACCGAAACGCCGCCCAGATAGGTCTCGACAAGCGTCATGTCGTGCTCGAGTACGACGAAGTCGGCGTTGCGGCCAGGACGGATCGAACCGCAGACGTCATCGATCTCGTTGGCCTCGGCGGGCGCCTGCGTGGCCATGTAGACGGCCTCGGCCGGGGATGCGATGCCCCAGTCGACCACGTTCTTGACAGCCCGGTTCATACGCAGGATGGAGCCCGCAAGCGAGTTGCCTTCCTTCAGGCGCGCCGTGCCGTTCTTGACCACGACGGGCAGCTCGCCCAGGAAGTAGTCGCCGTCGGGCATGCCGCCGGCGCACATGCAGTCGGTGATCAGGCAGGTGTGGTCATGCCCCTTGGCCTTCATGACGATGGCGGCGGCGATCGGGTTCACGTGGTGGCCATCGCAAATGAGCTCGGAGTAGGAGCGGTCGCCCGAATACAGCGCGGCGCCCACCATACCCGGCTCGCGGTGATGCAGCGGGCTCATGCCGTTGTAGGTGTGCACGAACACGCTCGCACCCGCGTCGAGGCATGCCAGCGCGTCGTTCACGCCGGCATCCGAGTGACCGAGGGCCACGACGACGCCCATCTCGCGCGCGTCGTGGATGAACGCGGGGCTCTCAGGATACTCGGCGGCGATGGCGATCTTCTTGATCAGGCCGTGCGCCGACTCCTGCCACGCGCGCAGGGTCTCGATGTCCGGCGCGGAGAGGTAGGCGGGGTTCTGGGCGCCCTTGTGCTTCTCGGTGAAGAACGGGCCCTCCAGGAAGATGCCCTGGATACGCGCCATCGGCTCGTCGCCAGGGTTCTCGGCGGCCTCGTAGGTGCAGGCGCACGCGTCGGCCAGCTGCTCGGTGGTGGCGGTGAGCGTCGTCGGCAGCCAGGAGGTCACGCCGTTGCGGAGGATACCGCGGGAGATGGTGCGGACGCTGTCGGCCTTGCAGTCCATGACGTCGCAGTTGTCAAAACCGTGGATGTGCGTGTCCACGTAGCCCGGGGCGATCTGATAGCCCGTGTAGTCGACGATCTCGCAGGCGGGCTCTTCGGTCACGTGGGCGCCGAACACGCCGTCCTCGACCATCAGATAGCCGCCGCGCGCGACGTGCGTGGGCATGTAGAACGCATCGGCCTTGATTGCATAGGTGCTCATAGGAGCGCTCCCTTCACATACCTTACGACGGCGCCCGTATCGCGGCGCCGTCAGACCACTGTGGGATGGAGCGGGCGGACCGCTTATCCCATGTGACGGCACCCGCCTCGCGGGTCCGTCAACGCAAAGCGCCCGCCCGCCGATACCGACGTGGCGGGCGCCAAGACATACACGAGATGAGCGCTAGGCCCACGGGTGGATGGTCACACCCTTGACGACGCGGTTCACGGTGCCGGTCGGGCTCGGCGTGTCGGGCGTGTTGCCCACGCGCACGGAATTGAGCAGGCTCACCGTCTGGCCGACCATGATGAACGGCAGGGCGAGATAGCCCTCGGGCAGCGCGTCATAGCCCTCGAAGGTGAAGGAGGCGTGGCCGAAGGCGGTCTCGCCGGCCTGCTGGACGGCGATCGTCTTCATCGCGATGCCGTCGCCGTTGATCTCCTCGAGGATGTCGAGGTCGTACTGGCGCGTGTAGGCGTCGTTGTTCACGAACACGAACACGAGGGTCTTGTCGTCGACGAAGGACTTGGGCCCATGGCGGTAGCCCATGGAGGTGTCCCACGACGTGGCGACGAGACCGTGCGCGAGCTCGAGAATCTTGAGCTGAGCCTCCTGGGCGAGACCGCCGAAGGAGCCGGAGCCCAGATAGGTCACGCGGTTGAAGTCGCACGCCAGGAAGTCGGCGATCTCGGCCTCGCGGGCGACGACCTCCTCGCCCATCTTGGCGGCCGTCTCGACCCACGCGGCCTTCTGCTCCTCGTCGGAGCAGTCGAACAGCAGCATCGAGATGAGGGACATGCAGGAGTAACTGCCCGTCATCGCGAAGCCCTTGTCGTTGGCGCGCGGGATGAGGATGGTGTAGGCGTTGGGGTCGTCGGCGCTCTCGACGGCAAGCTTGCCCTCAGGTGCACAGGTGATGTTCAGGAACTTGACATTCTTGACGACCTTGCGGGCGACGTCGACAGCGGCCAGGCTCTCAGGGCTGTTGCCGGAGCGCGCGAAGGACACCACGAGCGTCGGATCCTCGGGGCGCAGGAAGTCGAGCGGAGCGGACACGATATCGGTCGTGGCCACGGGCATGAAGTTGTAGGCGTCGGTGTCGCCGGCGTGACGCAGATACGGCGCCACGGTATCGCCCACGTAGTCGGAGGTGCCGGCACCGGCGAACACGACCGTCACACGGCCGAGCTCCTTCAGGTCCGCGAGGAACTCCTCGACGGCGGCCTTGTTCTCGCGATAGATGTTGTAGGCATCGCGCCACAGGTCGGGCTGCTGCTTGATCTCGACGGTCGTGATGTCCGCCCCGAGGCTCTTCAGCTCCTCGATATCCTTCTCGAACATTCCAACTCCTTTGCTCATTCGGTGTCCGGCCCCTTTCCGGCCACCGTTGTTACCGATGGGATGTGACGTTTAGGGCAGGTTCGAGTCGGTTTTCGAAACCTTGAGAATCTGCTCTAAAGGACACGTCCCTACTCGTTGCGATAGTGGAAGATCTTGTACTTGAACTGGTCGGCGCGGGCCACGGACAGCGTGTACTCGATGATCTCGTTGCCGGTGTCATAGGTCGTGCGCACGAGGTCCAGCACCGGCGCGCCCTCGCCGATCTCGAGCAGATGGGCGTCGGCGGGACGGGCGATGCTCGCGAAGAACTCCTCCTCCGCCACGCGAATCTTCTCGTGGAAGTCGAACTCGATCACGTGATAGAGCGATGCGCGCTCGAGCATGGGGCGCTTGAGCGACATGAACTTGCGCACGGGCAGATAGGTCCGCTCGACCATCATGGGCATGCCGTCGGCGCTGCGCAGGCGCTTGACCTTGAACAGCTTGTCGCCGATGCGCACGCGAAGGTTCTCCGCAAGGTTCTTGTCGGCCTCGATCTCGCAGAACTCCAAGATGGTGGTCTTGGGCTCACGGCCCATCTCACGCATCTGGTCGGTGAAGCTGTAGGTCTGCGAAAGGTTGGTCGTCTGGACGGAGCGGTCGGCGACAAAGGTGCCGCGCCCGTGCTGACGGACCACGAGACCCAAGCGCTCGAGCTCCTGCAGGGCGAGGCGCACCGTCGTGCGCGAGAGACCGTAGTGACGCGACAGGTCGCGCTCAGACGGAATGAGGTCGCCCGGACGGTACTCGTGCTCGATCTTCTCGGTCAAGATGTCGACGAGCTGGTCGTAGAGCGGCTGCTTGCGGGCTCCGATTGCCATGTCGCCATCCTCCTTACCGTTACGCGACGATGAACACGAGTGAGTCGGGCAGGCTGCTTGCGCCTGCACGGAGCGTGTCGTATGAGAAAACGGCCGCGTCCCTCAACGCGTGCGGGGCGCGGCCGTTCGCATCAGACACGGCTGATAGGAGGGACGCGCGACCGCGCGGTGCGCGTCCCTAAAGAACCGTTCCTAGCCCCAGAGGTTGATCATGGGGAGAGCGCCCACGATACCGATGATGAGCAGCAGAACGATGCCCTTGATCGGGGTGAAGTTCTTCTTGGCGAACAGGAAGTACAGCAGAAGAACGAGCGCGAGCGGAACGAGCTTGGGCAGCACGGAGTCGAGCGTGGAGGCCACGGAGTAGGAAACCGGGGTCTCGGTGACCTCAGCGTAGGTCACGGAGCTCATGCCGTTGCCCAGGTCGGTGATGCCGGTGGTGACGGCGTTGCCATCAGCGTCGGCAGCAGCCAGGCCATTGCCCTCCATGTCGGAGATGGCGAGGGTGCCGGCCTCGGCGGTGTCGGTGTCGACAGCGAGGTCAGCGAAGTTCTCGGCATCCTCGTTGGAGACGACAACCGTGTGGGCCACGAGGCCACGGGTGGTGCCGTTGGGGATCGTCAGGTTGATCTGAGTGGCACCCATGGTGACGGTCAGGCAGCCGACGACGAAGACGCCCAGGATGGAAGCGGCGCGGGTGAAGGCCTGCATGTTGGCGGTCAGCGCGTCGATAGCGCCGGTGCCGACACGGTAGGACCAGTTCATCAGGCCGAAGCGGCAGGCGAACTGCGCGATGTTGAAGATCACCAGGAAGATGATCGGGGCCGCGATGTTACCAGCGATGGCCATGTTGGAGGTGATGCCGGCCGTGATGGGCACGAGCGTCAGCCAGAACAGGGCGTCGCCGATACCGCCCAGCGGCGAAGCCGCGGAAATGCGGACGGCGCGGATGGTCTGGGTATCGACCTTGTTCTGCTCGAGGGACAGAACGATACCCATAACGAAGGTCACCAGGAAGGGGTGCGTGTTGATGAAGTCCAGGTTGTGGTACATCGACGCAGCGAGGTCCTTCTTGTTGGTGTGGACCTTCTCGAGACCGGGGATCATGGCAAAGAGCCAGCCGCCGGACTGCATGGTCTCGTAGTTGAACGAAGACTGAAGCCAGCAAGAGCGCAGGGCCATACGGTTCAGAGTCTTCTGGTCAACCTGCGGAGCAGGAGTCAGATCCTCATAGCGCTCGGGGACAACGAACTCATTAGATGCCATCGGTGAAGTCACCTCCGTCAGCAACAGCACCCTTCAGCTCGGTCTGCTGCTGGAAGTCCCAGAAAGCGATGCCGAAGCCGATGAGGGTGAGGATGAGCAGCGCGGGGCCGGCGATGGCCTCGATGTTGCTCGCGATCAGGGCAAGGCCGAAGCCCATGAAGAAGAAGCCCCACATATCGCGATTCATCATGATCTTGAGCAGGATGGCGAAGCCGACGAACTTCATCATGTTGCCCGCCTGGGACAGACCGGTGTTGAGCCATGCGGGGATGGCGTCGACGATCTGCTGGCCGACGGCGAGGCCGCCGATGAAGAACAGGGTCACGATCACGGCGAAGATCGCACCGAGAATGCACTCGGAGATGATCGTCCACTTGGTGATGGCCTTGGTGTCAGCGTTCTCGGCAGCGCCGCGGAAGAACTCAAGCAGCGGAGCACGGAGCGTGAAGAACAGGGTCACGCCGTACTGGCCGAGGAGCGCGAACGGGATCGCGGTGGCAACGGCCATGTCGGGATCCATGTCCAGCGTGCAAGCGAACACAGCAGCCATAATGCCGCCGATGACCGCGTTGGGGGGCTGGGCACCTCCGATCGGCATGTTACCGATGGTCATGAGCTGGTAGGTACCGCCGACGATGAGGCCGGTGTTGATATCGCCCAGGATAGCGCCGATGACGGCACCGGTGACGATAGGCTGGTACAGCGACTCAAGGAAGTCGAACTGGTCGATAGCCGCGACAAAGGTGACCAAGAAGACCAACACGATCTGAACAGCATTTACGTCCATCTATGCTCCTCCTTTCAAAGATGTTCTGAAAACGAACCGTCACGTACACGCGCACGGGCACATGTATCCGTGCGCAGAGGATGAGCCCTTAGGCAAAGAGCTTGTTGACATCCTCAACCGGCGTGCTCGGAACACGCCTGATCTCCAGTTCCACCCCCAAATCCTGAAGCTCCTTGAAAGCGGCGACGTCTGCGTCGTCCACGGCGACCGTCGTTGCAACCTGCCGCTTTCCCTCCGACATGTGCATGTTGCCGATGTTGACCTTCTTTATAGGCACCCCGCCCTTGACGAGCTTGAGCACGTCATGCGGGTTCTCGGCCACGATGAAGATCTTCTGCTTGGGCGACGCCTTCGAGATGATGTCGATGGTGTGCTGCAGCGAGAAGAAACGGGTGGCGACGCCGGCCGGGGCCGCCATCTTCATGAGGTTCTGACGCATGGTGTTGGTGGACACCTCGTCGTTGGCGACGAGAATGAGGTTGGCGCCCAGGGTGGAGTTCCACTGGGTGGCAACCTGGCCATGGATCAGACGGTTGTCGATACGGGTAAGAAGAATGTTGGGCTCTGACATGTTGGTACGCATCCTTTCGTTTCTGCCATAGGGGCCTATACGTACACGTCCTATTTCAAGGCCTGCGACTATTCAGCCGTGCCCGTAGGAACCAAAATCGGGTTGGGCGCTACTTCTCGATCTGCTGAATCGCGTAGCGGGACACATCGATCACCGCGCCCGAGCGGACCTTGACCTCGATGCGGTCGCCGTCGATGCTCTTGACCGTTCCGTAGATGCCGCCGGCGAACATGATCTCCTGGCCGGGGGCGAGCTCGGTGTGGAGCTCCTTGAAGTAGTTGCGCTTCTTGCGCACGCCCACCTGCGTCCAGATGATGTAGACGACACCCATGATGGCGAACAGGATCAGCAGCGCCACCGAGGAGGCCAAGACGTTCTGAAGGAAGTCGGACCCCATTAGATGCCGTCCTCGCCGAAGTCATCGGCGTCGTTGACGACGGGCTCGAGCTTCTTGTGCACGATGCCAGCCTTGCCGACCTCGACCGCCTGGCCGGCGAGCTCCTCGAGCGTGGAGCCGGCGCCGCGGGTGAGCAGCAGCTCGATGAGCATGGGGAGGTTGGTGCCGGTGACGACCTCGACATCAGCGATGTCCTGGGAGATCATCATGGCCTGGTTGAACGGGGTGCCGCCGAGCAGGTCGACGAAGACGAGGACGCCCTCGCACTCGCCGCGCATAGCGGAGATAGCGGCACGAAGGTCGTCGCCATAGGTGGCTGCCTGGGCGCCATCGAAGGGAACGATCTTGAACGCGGGCTGATCACCAGCGACCATGTCGACCGCGCTGGCAAGGCCATTCGAAAACTCCGCATGACCCGTAAGGATGAAACCGATCATCTAAGCCACCTCTTCCCGTGCGCCTTCGCGCCCGCTTGACCACCAAACTGGTAGTAACCATGTAACGTGTGCTCCTATCATAGCAGGAGCGCACGTGTTCTTCATGTGTTTTCGTCCGAGCAGCCGTTTTAGACCGTTCACGGAGAATAACTGACCGCTTGCCCTGAAGCTGCAGATTATCCAGCATTTTTGTTGACAGCTTGACATTTTGGACATCGCTTGAGGCTAACGCAGGTAACGCAATGTATGAATACCAGTGGTCCAAAATGGG
>CASEEY010000034.1 GCA_949287055.1 uncultured Collinsella sp. | reverse complement strand
ATGATCTTGGACCAGCGCTTCGCGCCCAACTCGCCGCAGTGGTTCAACACGGGCCTCGGGCGCTCCTATGGCATCCATGGCGAGCCCCAGGGCATGTTCTACGTCGACCCGGCGACCGGCGAGGTCGTGGAGTCGGCCGACCAGTACACGCGCACGCAGGCGAGCGCCTGCTTCATCGTGAGCGTCGAGGACAAGCTGCTCGGAGACCACTCCATCTCCGACGAGTTCGTGACCGAGACCAAGCTGTTCAAGGGCGGCTCGGGCACCGGTTCCAATTTCTCGGCGCTGCGCGCCGAGGGCGAGCATCTGTCGGGCGGCGGCGTGTCCTCCGGCGTCATGAGCTTCCTGCGCGGTCTTGACCGCAACGCCGACGCCATCAAGAGCGGCGGCACCACACGGCGCGCCGCCAAGATGGTGTGCCTGGATATCAACCACCCCGATATCGAGAAGTTCATCACCTGGAAGGCGCGCGAGGAGGACAAGGCGCTCGCTCTCATGAAGATGGGCTACGACGGCGACATCAACGGCGAGGCCTATGCGACCGTGTCCGGCCAGAACTCCAACAACTCGCTGCGCATCGACAACGAGTTCATGAAGAAGGTCGACAATCTCGCGGACGATCCCGACGCCACGTATCGCCTGCGCGGGCGCGTGGACCCCTCCAAGGACGCCGAGGTGTCGGTCGCCCATATCTGGGACGTCTTCAACGAGAGCGCCTGGCGCTGCGCCGATCCCGCGCCGCAGTTCTCGGACACGTTCAACGAGTGGCACACGTGCCCCGCCGGCGAGGACGGTCAGGTGGGTGCGCCCTACAACAGGCTGAACTCGACGAACCCCTGCGGCGAGTACGCGTTTTTGGACGATTCGAGCTGCAACCTGGGTTCCATCAACGTCTATCGCTTCTTCGACCCGGCGACCGGCACCTTCGATGTCGAGGGCTACGAGCATGCGATCGATATCGCCCAGCTGGCGCTCGAGGCCTCCATCGCGTGGGGCCAGTTCCCCACGCGCGACATCGCGCGCCGTACGTATCGCTTCCGCACGACAGGCCTGGGCCTGTCCAACCTGGCGAGCCTGCTCATGGCGAGCGGCGTGCCCTACGACTCGCCCGAGGCGCGTGCGCTCGGCGCGGCGCTCGTAGGTACGCTGACCGGCCGCAGCTACGCGGTGTCGGCGCTCATGGCTGCCAAGGTGGGGCCGTTTGACTGCTATGAGATCAACAAAGACCACATGGCACGCGTGATTCGCAACCACGCCCGCGTGGCCGGTGCGCGCGATGACGCGTACGAGAACCTGACGGTCCAGCCTCCCGCGGTCGACCTCGGCCTGCTCGGGCAGGTGGGCGCAGGCGGGCTCGCCCAGGCGCTCGTCGAGTCCTGGCGTGATGCGGAGCGCCTGGGCGAGGAGCACGGATTCCGCAACGCGCAGGTGAGCGTCATGGCGCCCACGGGCACCATCTCGTTTGCCATGGATTGCGGCGCCACGTCCATCGAGCCGTTCTTCAGCCACATGATCTATAAGAAGCTCTCTGGCGGCGGCTTCATGACCATTGCCAATCCCGTGATCGGCGACGCCTTGCGCCATCTGGGCTACGCCGACGACGAGGTCGAGGAGATTTTGGCCTACGTGCAGGCGACCGATGACGCCGGCATGATCGTCGACGGCAAGATCGAGGGCGCGCCGCACCTGCGCGACGAGGACCTGCCGGTGTTCGACACCGCCAACGTGTGCGGATCGGGCGAGCGCTACATCGACCCGCGCGGCCACGTGCTCATGGTCGCCGCGATGACGCCGCTTATCTCGGGTGCCATCTCCAAGACGGTGAACCTGCCGAATTCCGCGACGGTGCAGGACTTCAAAGACGTGGTCATGCTCGCCTGGAAGACGGGCTGCAAGGGCATCACGCTCTACCGCGACGGCTCCAAGAACGCCCAGCCGCTCAACAACTCGCTAACCGAGGACGCCGGCGACAAGGATCTGGGCGATCTGTCCTACGCCGCGCTGCTCGAGTACGCGCAAGGCGCCCAGCAGCAGCTGGCAAGCGCGCGCCAGCCCGCTCAGCGCCGGCGCATCATGGGCATCCGCAGCGGTCATACGCACCTGGCGCAGATCGACGGCGTCAAGATCTACACCACGGTGAACCGCAACGAGGACGGTGAGATCTCGGAGCTGTTCGTGACCACCGACCGCGAGGGCACGACCATCATGGGTCTGCTCAACTCGCTGTCCAAGACGATTTCGGTCATGCTGCAGTACGGTATTCCCGCCGAGCGGATCTCCAAGATGCTGCGCGGGCAGATGTACGAGCCGTACGGCTTCGTGCAGAGCCACCCCTACATCAAGTACGTCAACTCGATTTCAGACCTGATCTCCAAGGTCATCGATATCGAGCTTGGGGACTTCACGCGCGTGCAGATCAAGCCCGAGGGGTGGTCTCAGGTGGCGGGCGCTGTGCCCGCGCCCGCCGCGGCGGCCCCCGCGGTGGCGGACCCGCTGTTCGATGACGAGCCGGCGGTGAGCGACGAGGAGCTGACGCGCCTTACGGCCGTCAAACAGGATGAGGTCCTCGAGGAAACCGGCGCCTTCGACAGCGGCGACGCCTACACCATGGCTTTCGTGAACGAGGCGGTACACGATACCGCGATTCACGGCGAGCGCCTGTACGATGGCAGCACCTGCCCCAACTGCGGCAGCTCGCGCATGGTGCAAAACGGCACCTGCAAGGTCTGCATGGACTGCGGTACCACCACCGGCTGCAGCTGATAGGGCCCATCTGACCCATTCGGCCCGGCGCAGCGCCCGACCTTGACGCTTGATCTTTCCTCGCGTCAATCTCGGGTACTGCGCCGAGCCGTTTTTCTTGCCGGCGGGGGTCCGCCGCGGCGCGCGTCGCCGCTAGAGCTTGAGGACGACCTCGATATCGGGGTTGACGAGCTCGGCGAACGCATGCGGGTCATCCATGGAGCCCACGATGGAGCCGTAATGGGTGGGGATGACGATGCGCGGTTGGATCGTGTTGATGAAGCCTGCCGCCTGGCGCGGATCCATGGTATAGGTGCCACCGATGGGGATGAGCGCGATGTCGCAGGAGACCTGCAGGGTATCGGGGTTGGGATCGGTGTCGCCCGCAACGTAGATGCGCGCGCCGTCGACGGTGACGATGTAGCCGATCCAGGCGTTGTCGTGCGGATGGAAGCCGAGGCGTTCGGGCTCGACGTTGTAGGCGGGGACGGCTTCGACGGAGATGTCAGCGAGCTCGATGCGCTCGCCCGCCTGCATGAGGTGGACGGCGGCGCAGGCTGCCTTCGGCGCCTCGTCCTCCATGGTCGCCGGTACGACGAGCTCGGTCGCGGCCTTGGCCACGCGCGCGATGTCCTCGGGCGAGAAGTGGTCGTAGTGGGCGTGCGTCACGAGGACGTAGTCGGCATCGTGCGGTTCGGTGTCGACCTTGAACGGGTCGAAGTAGACGACGGTACCCGCTTCGCTCTGGATGCGGATGCAGCTGTGCACGAGCACGTCGATATGGTCGAGGTTGAAGGTGTTCGCCATGGTCATCGGTCCTTTCTGGACGAAGGGTCGAGCAAAGACGCTCGTAGACCATGGTACCCATTCCGCTGCGGCACCAGCCAGCGGGCGGCGCTTCGTAGGTCCGGCCGCGTCCTCGACGGTTACTCGGCGGGTGCGAGTTTTTTCCAGATGACGTAGGAGTACACGCCGGCGATGGCGGTCACACCGAGAACCGCCACGAGCACGATCGCGAACGATATCTCGGGCGCTGTCAGGGAGATGAACGCCGCGACAAAGGTTGCGATGCCGGCGACGACAAACAGCGGGCCCGACATGCGATGGGTGCGCCGCCAGACCTCCTCGCTGGCGATTGTCCACGGCGTGCGGATGCCGAAGGTGTAGTTGGGCTTGACGCGCGGCAGGTAGTTGCCCAAACCGATGAGCAAAAGCCCGAGGAAGCCGAGAACGAACGCGCTCACCGGGCTTTTCTCGCTCGAGAGAAGCCCCCATGCGGTGAGCGGTCCCATCCAGGTCACGCCGACCATGAAGATGACGAGCGCCGCGGTAAACGTCCGGTAGATGCCGGCAAAGCGGTCGAAGTTGCGCCCCTTGGGGTCGATGCGCGGGATGACGAGGAAGAGCACGAACATCGCAAGCGGCAGGGCCGCCAAGACGATCTGGCTCTCCTTGCTGCTCCACTTGTCGATTTCGCCCGTGATACCCCAATGGCTGGGAAGCTGATCGGGCATGGTGGGCAGCAGACAGAGAAAGGCTACGAGGTTGCCGACCGCGATGAGCGCGATGGCGATCCAGACGGCGCGCCCGCCCGCCAAAAACGTGCGTTTCATGGTCAGTTCTCCTTGTCCGTGATGTTGTAGAACCACGCGATGATGTCCTGCAGAACCGTCGTCTCGAGGCTGTACACGATGTTGCGTCCGTGACGCTCGGAGCTGACGAGGCCCGCCTCGCGCAGCACGTCCAAGTGGTGCGAGAGGGTCGCCTTGGTCATATCGAAATGTTCGCCGAGCTCGCCGGCGGTGAGGTCGCCCGAGCCCAGCAGCTCGAGGATTTTGCGCCGCGTGGGGTCGGAGAGCGCTTTGAATCCGTCGCCTGTCATCGTGTCCTCCTCTCGCCGTGCAGTATACCCCTAACAGTTCGATAAGTATCTAACTATCTGAAAGATTTCGTTTGCCCCTAGACGATGTCGGCTGATACGCTGGAACGGTGCTCTGTAGGAGGCCGTGCGTTGTCGGGAGGAGCTATGCGCTATCGCGAACTGGGAAAGACCGGGCTGCAGGTCAGCGAGATCGGATTCGGCGGCGAGTGGATGGACGGCACGCCGGAGGCGACGCGGGCGGTGGTCGAGCGCGCGCACGACGCTGGCATCAACATCCTGGACGTATGGATGCCCGATCCCACGCGCCGTTCCAATCTGGGCGATGCCCTGCGTGATCTTGACTTGCGTGAGAGCTGGGTGATCCAGGGACACGTGGGATCGACCTGGCAGGGCGAGCAGTATGTGCGCACGCGCGATCTGGCGCACGTCAAGCCGGCGTTCGAGGACTTGCTCGCGCGCTTTCACACCGACTATATGGACCTCGGAATGGTCCACTACGTGGACCAGGTGGCGGAGTTCGAGCAGATCATGGCCGGTCCGTTCATGGAATACGTGCGTGAGCTGCAGGGTTCGGGCACGGTGCACCATGTGGGCATGTCGACGCATAACCCGCAGGTGGCAAAGCTCGCCGCGGCCGAGCCTGCAATCGAGATGATCCTGTTCTCCGTGAACCCGGCCTTTGACATGATGCCCGCGACCGAGAACCTGGACGACCTGTTCGGCGAGGCGGGCGAGCAAAGCGCGGTCGACGGTATGACGCCGGAGCGCGCGGAGCTCTATGCCCTGTGCGAGCAGACGGGCACCGGTATCACGGTCATGAAGGGCTATATGGGTGGGCGCCTGTTCGATGCGAAGACCTCGCCGTTCGGCGTGGCGCTCGCGCCGGTGCAATGTTTGGAGTACGCGCTCACCAGGCCGGCGGTGGCGAGTGTGATGGTGGGCTTTACCACGCCCGAGCATGTGGACGAGGCGGTTGCGTACGAGACGGCCTCGGCTGACGAGCGCGACTACGCGCGCGTGCTTGCCGGGGCGCCGCGCCATGCCTACGTGGGACAATGCACGTATTGCGGCCATTGCGCCCCGTGCCCGAGCGGCATTGACATCGCGACGGTCAACAAGTTCTACGACCTGGCGACGATGTATGACGATGTGCCGGATTCCCTGCGCGAGCACTATCGTGCGCTGGGCGCGACGGCGGCTTCGTGCATGGCCTGCCGGGCATGCGAGAGCCGCTGTCCGTTCGGGGTCAAGATCGCGGACAAGATGGCCCGTGCGGCAGAGCTGTTCGGCTGCTAGGGAGACGGCGCGGGCTGCGGCAGCGCCTCCTGGGGTGCCAAAGTCGGCACGGGCCGCCTTCGGTCGTTCGTTTTCGTCGATGTGGTCACGAGACGACGATAACTGTCAGCGAGGGGCTGTGCGACGGTCCATCTGGAGCCCCGCGGAGTCCAAAACAGAGGGCCTTCGCCGCGTCATTCGGCGAAGGCCCTCTCGTTCCTGCGGTTTTCTTGTCCCGATCTCGCCTTGAAGGAAGGTGGATACCCCGCAGACAGCCAGACAGGGTGTTCATTAATTGCTGGAATGGACAGTTATCGTCCTCTCGTGACCAAATCTTGCGACACGAACGGCCGCGGGCTTATGCGATGCGGTAGACGTAGTCCTCCTTGCGCGGCTTGGGTGCGGGTTCGTCTCCGTCGGCGTAGCCCAAGATGCAGTGGCCGATGCCCTCATAGTCGTCAGCGTTCAGGCCGAGCGTGGCCAGCAGCTCGTGGCCCTCGGGCAGTTCGAACTCCTCCTTGGCGCGATGGATCCAGCAGTTGGCAAGACCCAGCTCATGGGCGGCGTTCATGAGGTTGCCCATCACGAGGCTGCCGTCGTAGACATGGGTGGGGATGTCCTTGCGCGCGAGTACGACGAGCACGACCGGTGCACCGTAGAACGGGTCGGTGTCGACGCCCATGATCTTGGCGTTGAGGGCGGAGAGCCGGTCGCGGACCTCTTTGTTGGTGATGGCGACGATGATGGGAGATTGGCGTCCCATGCCGGTCGGCGCGTAGGTGCCGGCCTCGAGGATCTTGTCGAGGGTCTCGGCGGGCACGGCGTCGGGTTTGTAGGCGCGGACGCTGCGGCGGGTGTTCAGGGCTTCGAGAGTGTTCATGCGGCCTCCTTCGTCGTGTACGGTCATGGAGGTTTGTACCCATCTGGACACGGAATGCCGCTCGGCGTGAAAGCCCCTCAGGCGCTTTCACGCCGGTGGCCGGATATGAAAACACGCCAGGGTAGAGCCAGCCGCATATTTCACCCATGGGTTTGTCTCGCGTAGGTGCCCGTAACTGAAACAAACCCATGGGTACAAATCAGGAACGTGAAATCGTGTTTATTCACACGGCCTGTTCGGCGACGAGTGCGCCGACGCGGTCGAGCAGGTCGGCGAGGGTGGTCTGCGCGAGGCGATTCTCAAGCGCGGCCTGCGCCGCATCAAGCTCGCCATCGAGCGCGGCATGGATGTTGCGTCCGACGGGGCAGGCGGGGTTCGGGTCCTCGTGGAAGCTGAACAGGTGCTCTTCGCTGCTCTCGACCGCGCGATACACGTCGAGCAGGGTAATCTGCTCGGCATCGCGCGCCAAGGTCGCTCCACCAAGTCCCATTTCGACCTCAACAAGTCCGGCATCTTTGAGCTGCCCGAGCACGCGGCGGATGACCACGGGGTTGGCGTTCACGCTTTTGGCGATAAACGTCGAGGTTGCGCGTTGCTCCGGTGCGAAGTAACCGATGACGAGTAGCGTGTGGACGGCCATGCTGAAGCGGGTTGAAATCTGCATGACGGCTCCTTTCGTTAGCGTGAAAAACATCAGATACGTTTTCACATCTTTGCGTCCATCTTCGCGCTTATCCTGTTCCGTCAGGGGGTCGTTTGCTTTAGTATCAAAGATTCCATGGAGAGGGGAGGCGCGATGGCGCAGTTTGCGAGCGATACGTCCGGGCGGAGTTTGGGCGATTGGGCAAAGGCCCTGATCATCCTGCTGATCGGCCTGACGGTCGCGCACTTGGGTGTCACGCTGTTCTTGCAGTCGGCGCTCGGCACCGATACTTTCACGGTGTTCATCCAGGGTCTGTCGCGGGTTTTCCATCTGACGGTCGGCACGGTCCACGTGATCGTGCTGTGCATCCTCATGGTGCTCATGCTGCTCACCACCAAGGGCTACGTTAAGCCGGGCACCGTGGTCTGCGCGTTTTGCGGCGGCCCCATCATCGACCTGTTCACCTGGATGCTGCAGGGTGCCATCAACGAGACTTCTCCCATGGCGCTGCGCATCGTCAGCATGCTCGTGGGCTGCGTGGTGCTCGCCCTCGGCATGTCGATCGTCATCAACAGCAACGCGGGTACCGGCCCCAACGACCTCGTCGCCATTATCCTGTCCGACAAGCTGGAGAGGATCGAGTTTCGCTGGGTGCGCGTGGGCTGCGACCTGTTCTTCGTGGCCGCGGGCTTCGTGCTCGGCGGTACCGTGGGCGTGGGCACCGTGGTCGCGGCGTTTTGCACCGGTCCGCTCGTGCAGTTCTGGTTGCCCAAGACCGCAGCCCCCATCCGCGCGATGGGAATATAGGGGCAAGTGGGACAAAGGTGCCTGTCCCTTTTTCCCACCGGCGGGAAAATGGGGACAGGCACCTTTGTCCCGCCAATGCCGCTGGCCGCCGCTCGGCGTCCGTTCGGCGGGCCGCGCGACGGGCTCTTGCATCCCGCGCCGCCCGCGCTATCATGACGCAATCCTCGAAAACGAGGTGTCGGTTCGGCTCCAAGGAGGCGTGCCATGGACGCGCAGATGGGCGGGTTCATCACCTGTTTACTGGTTGGGCTGCTGGTTGGTGCGTGCGGGGTGTATATGCTCGTGACGGGCAACGCCCGCATCATGCATAGCTATCATTACGCCGCGACGCCGCCTGTGAAGATGCCCTCGCTTGCCCGTTGGTCGGGTGCCGGCATGCTGGTGTGCGGCATCGGCTGCACGCTGCTCGTTCCCGTGACAGGGATGCCGGAGTGGCTTTCCATCGTCGGCATCGCGCTGCTCGTGGCGGGTCTTGCCCTGACGTTCGGCGCGATCATGCATTTCAATGGGTCGCTGTTCTCGTTTGCGGGCGCCGGTGGCGATGCGCGCGCATCCGAGGGTTCATCGCGGGCGCTCGTCACGGGGCTCGGTGTCGTGGTCGCCGTGATCTGCTGCGCCGTCACGGTCGTGCCGGGTGCGATGATGATCGCCTCGGGCGACCCGTCGGCCCTGCACAGCTATCACCTGGTGAACGTCGCTCCCGGGAACTATGCCGCGCTGGCGCGGTGGGAGGGTGCCGGCATGATCGTGATGGGTACGGGCCTTGCCGCGAGCATCGTCGGCGCGCTGCTTGGCTCGCGGTGGCGTCCCGTGCCTCGTTGGACCAAGGTGCTCATGGCCGCAGGCGCCGCGGCATTCGGATTCGGCCTCGTGTTCATGCTGGCGGCAATCATCCATTTCAACGGGTCGCTGATGGGTTAGGGAAAATAGGGGCAGGCACCATTGTCCCGCCTGGGAAAAAAGTGCCTGTCCCTATTTTCCCACCGGCGCGCTTCCGCCCGTCCTGGCCGTTGCCCGGCAGGTATACTTGCCTCGGACCATTCGATGGCAAGGAGGCTGCCATGTGGGCATACGAGACCACGTTCTACCAGATCTATCCCATCGGCTTCACGGGCGCGCCGCTGCAAAACGACGGCGTGCAGGCGCATCGGATCCAGCGCGTGGCCGAGTGGGCCCCCTATCTGCAAAAGCTCGGTGTGGGCGCCGTGCTGCTCAACCCCGTGTTCGAGTCGAGCGCACACGGTTACGACACGCGCGACCTGCATCGTATCGACTGCCGTCTGGGTACGAACGAGGACTTCGCCGAGGTCGTGCGCGTGTTGCACAAGCATGGCATCCGCGTGGTGCTCGACGCCGTGTTCAACCATGTCGGCCGTGAGTTCTGGGCGTTCCAGGACGTGCGCGAGAAGCGCTGGGGCTCGCCCTATCGCGACTGGTTCTTCACCAACTTCGACGGCAATTCCGCGTTTGACGACGGCTTCTGGTACGAGGGCTGGGAGGGGTGCTTCGACCTGGTCAAGCTCAATCTGCGCAATCCCGAGGTGGTGGAATACCTGCTCGACTGCGTGCGCAGGTGGCGCGCGCAGTTCATGATCGACGGGCTGCGGCTGGATGTGGCCTACTCGCTCGACCACGATTTCATGCGCCGCCTGCGCGGCGTGGCGGAGGAGCTTACGGCGGCGTCCGGGCCCGAGCACGAGTTCGTGCTGATCGGCGAGACCCTGCACGGCGATTACAGCCAGCTCGTCAACGACCAGATGCTGCACTCGTGCACCAACTATGAGTGCTACAAGGGCCTGTATTCGAGCTTCAACTCGCAGAACATGTTCGAGATCGCCCATTCGCTGCATCGGCAGTTCGGCGGCGATCCGTGGTGCATCTACCGCGGGCTGCATCTGCTGAGCTTTGCGGATAACCACGACGTTACCCGTCTGGCGAGCATCCTTGCCGAACCGCGCTGCATCCGGCCGGCGTACGGCGTGCTGTTCGGCATGCCGGGCATCCCGTGCATCTACTACGGCAGCGAGTGGGGACAGACGGGCGTAAAGGGCGCGCACGACGACTACGACCTGCGTCCCGAGTTTGTCGAGCCTTCGCCCAACGAGCTGACGGAGTGGCTGCGCGGCCTCATCGCGGCGCGCGGCGGGTGTCGGGCGCTTGACTACGGCACATATCGCAACGTGGTGATCACCAACAAGCAGCTGCTGTTCGAGCGCACGGTCGATGCGTGCGGCGACCAGCCTGCCGAGCGCGTGCTCGTGGCGGTGAACGCCGTCGACGAGCCCTTCACCCTGCAGGCGGGCGAGCTTGTGGGCACGTTTGCGGATCTGCTCGATGCGGACGCCAGCCCCGTCGAGCTCGCGGGCACGCTCGAGCTCGCACCCTTCGAGGTCCGCTACCTCTTAGCGCGATAGCGACAAGACGGCGCCAGGTACAAACTTGTCGGATGCCGCCTCTGGTACGACGGGGCCGGGTGCCAACTTGCCGCGCTAGTATTCGGACAGGCGCGCGCTTGACTTCGGAGCGCCTTTGTACTTGTTGTATGTGATACAATTGCAATACATCTACCTGATCGGAGGGGCTATGACTACTTCGATTGCGCCGGCAAGAGAGTCGAGAGTCGCTATATCGCTGCGCCTCCCTCCCGTCCTCGTCGATACAGTTGAGCGCTATGCGGTCGAGCATCGCCTCAGCAAGACCGATGCATTCCTTCACTTCCTGTCCAAGGGCATCGCTGCCGAGCGCGAAAGCGATGCGGCAACCGCACTCGAGAGAATCGAGGAGAAAGTCTCCGAGACCTTGCGGCTGGTGCGCAGGCAACATGGGGTCGCCGCTGATAAGCGGTTCGTCATAGACGCGGTCGTCGACGCCTGCAAGGAGTTTCCCTCTGTGCGACGTGCGTATTTGTTCGGGTCGTTTGCGCGCGGCACGTTCGATGACGGGAGCGACATCGACATCCGTCTCGAGATCGATTCTTCCTCGCGCTTCACCCTGCGTGACCTCACGTATTTCTCGAAACGTATCGAGGAGGAAACAGGCCGCTCAATCGACGTGGTTACGGCGAGCAACATCAAAAACGAATCGCTCAGAAAGGCGATCGAGCGGGACAAGGAGCTGATCTATGACCGCGAAGTCGAGTGATTATGGACGCATTCAGGAAATCTTCGATGTCGTAACGCAGACACAGCGACAGATGGTCGAGCTTGGTTTTACGCACGAGCGCTTTCTTGACCCTACAACCACGGAAGATGACCTCATTGCGGAAGGCATCATCAATCGCGTTCTCCGTGTCTCGGAAGAGGCGGGCAGAATCAGCAAGGACGTTGCCGGTCGATATGGATTCGACACCAAAGGTGCCTCCGGTGTGAGGAATCGTCTCGCTCATGCGTATGGAGAGGTTGATCGGGAAATACTCTGGCAGGTTATCGAGGAGGATTTCAACGATCTGCTCAATTCGTGCCAAGCGTATTGCGATGATTTTGGCTTGGAGCTCATGTAGCGACAAGACGGCGCCAGGTACAAACTTGTCGGGTGCGGCCTAGCGTTCGTTCAGGGCGCCGTCGCGCACTTCCCAGGTGCGCGAGGTGCACGCGTGCAGGAAGGCGTGGTCGTGGCTCACGAGCAGGAGCGCGCCCGGATACCCCGCAAGCGCACGTTCGAGCGCCTCGGTTGAATGCAAGTCCAGATGGTTGGTGGGCTCGTCCATGATGATGAGGACGGGATGGCGCAGCATGCCGAGGGCGAGCATAAGTTTGCGTAGCTCGCCGGGACTTGTGCGGCCGCCCTCCAGGATGCGGTCGGGATCTGAGTTGAGCTGCGCCACGGTCGAGAGAACCTGGCCGCGCTCGGCGGGCGAAAGCGCGCGGACGGCGGCGACGACCTGCGCACGTTGTTCGGCATCCAGCTCCTGCGGGATGTCGAGGACTTCAAGATCGGGGGCGAACAGCGTGCGCATGTGGGCAAGCAGGGTGGACTTTCCGGCGCCGTTGGGTCCGACGATACCCACGTGATCGGTGTTGCCGAGGTAGAGTTCAGGGATGGCAAGCTCTCCGGGGCCGCAGGGGATGCGGATCGCGGGGATGTGCGCCACGGTTTTGCGCGGGCTGGGCTGCGCGTCGAGCCACAGGTCGCCGTCGTAGCGCTTGTGGACGAAGGCGGCGTCGACGCGGGCTTTGGCCGCGGCGATCTGGGCGTTCATCTGCACCGCCTGCTTGCCGGCGGCTCCATCCTGTCCCGTGTAGATCGCAAGATCGATTTTGGCCTTTGCCGACTTGTCTTTGGGGTCGATATGGCGCTTGCTGCGCCGCGCGGCCGCGCGCGCCGCTTCGTGGGCGCGCCGGTCCTGTTCGGCGGCAAGGCGGCCAAGCTGCTCTTTTGCCTGCGTGCGCTCGCGTGCCACCGTTGCGCGCTCCAACTCCGCCTGGCCGTGCGCTGCCGTGTAGCCGCCGGGGCGCACGACAAGGCGTCCGCCCGGTTCAAACGAAACGCAGCGGTCGACGAGCGCGTCGAGCAGATCGCGGTCGTGCGAGACGAGGATGCCGATGCCGCGGAAGCGCGCAAGCGCCGCGGTGAGCTGAGCGCGGGCATCGATGTCCAGATGATTGGTCGGCTCGTCGGCGACGAGCACGTCAGGATGCTGCCAGAGCGCCGTGGCGATCTGGAGTTTCTTGCGCTCGCCGAAGGAGAGCTCGTCAAAGCGCCACGGCATGTCGTCTTCGATAAGGAAGGCCCGCCTGAGCTCGCGCGCTTCGCGGCCGTAATCCGCGGCGAAATCGTACAGGCCATCAGGGGCGCGGTCGACCTCCTGGTCGCATATCGCGCAGACGAGACCGCGCGTGACCGACCCCGTGTCGGGCTCGAGCTGTCCGCAGGCGATGCGCGCGAGGGTGGATTTGCCGCAGCCGTTGTCGCCGAGCAGGCCGGTCCAGCCGACGGGGAAGGCGACGGTCACGTTTGAGAGGATGGGTTCGAGGGAGGAGGGGTAGGCGAACGACACGCCGGATAGCATAAGCTGCATAGACATACTCCTGGTGACACGCGGCATGCGCCGCGGTGGCCTCCCTGCTTACGCAGGGTTCGTCAAACGATGAGCTGTCTAGCGAATCCGCACCGTGTCCTGCCTTTCTGTCAATCCGATGGCGCCGCCACGCGCGCTGCAGAGCCCTGCGCTCCACTCGGTCGACGGCCCTCAGTATAGCCGACAAGATGGCGCCAGGTACAAACTTGTCGCGACAAGCTTGTATCCGGCACCATCTTGTCGGCTAGGCGTAGCGGCGGGCGACGGCGAGGGTTTCGGGGATGTAGCCGCCGCCGAACAGCACGCAATGGAGCAAGAGCGGTGCCAGCTGGTGCAGGCCCACGCGCTCGCGCCAACCGTCGGCAAGCGGGGACGCCTCATCGTAACCGGCGAGCACGTCCTCGAGGAATGGGTAGCCAAAGAGTTGGAGCATGGCCAGATCGGTTTCGGCGTGTCCGCCGTAGGCCATGGGATCGATGAGAGCGCCACCGGTCGGGGCGCCTGAATCGACGAGATAGAGCACGTTGCCCGCCCACAGGTCCCCGTGCAACCGAGCGCACGGCGCGTCCGCTTCGCGCACAAGGGCGGGCTGCGGGGCGTCAAACATGCCGGCTGCGACGCGCGAGGCGACCTGCTCCAGCAAAGCGGTTTCGCGCGGCCCGAACGAGCCGTCGTCGCGCAGCAGGCGCATGTAGTACATCATGCGGTATTCGGCGAAAAACGCGCCCCAGCTCGGCGCGGCGTCGCGTGGAGCCCAAGGTG
>CASEEY010000033.1 GCA_949287055.1 uncultured Collinsella sp. | reverse complement strand
GACAGCAGGAACCCCAGGGGGACAGCAAGGGCCCCAGCGCGACAGCAGGAACCCCAGGGGGACAGCAAGGGCCCCAAGGGGACATGGAAAACCCCAGCGTGACAGCGCAACCGGTTCCATCGGCAGCTTGTGTCGCGCTGGGGTTTTCCATGTCCCGCCGGGGTCGCCCATGTCCCGCCGGACGCGTGGGACCCGGGCACTTCGGCTCCACACGCTTGTAGTAGAGTTAGATGCTGGAATCGATACCGACGACCCGAGGACGGGAAGAGCCGACATGACCGTATCCAAGAGCACGACATCGACGCTGGCGGACGTCGCCGCAGCGGCAGGCGTGTCGCGCTCCACCGCCTCGCGCGCGCTCAACGACTCGCCCCGCATCAGCGAGGCGACCAAAGCGCGTATCCGCCAGATCGCCAGCGATATCAACTTCGTGCCCAATGCGCGCGGCCGTGCACTCGCGGTCGGCCGCTCGGAAGCCATCGCGATGCTGGTCACCGAGCCTTTGAGCGAACTGTTCGCCGACCCCACCTACGGCGCGTTTCTGAGCGGCATCACCGAGGAGCTCTCGGAATCCGCCTACCTCCCCGTACTGCTTCAGGCCTCGAGCCCACACGAGCGCGAGCGCGTGGTGCGCCACTTTGAGCGCCGCTCCTTCGATGCCGTCATCGACATCTCGCCGTACCGCGGAAGCGATCTGCTCGAGGTCCTGCGCTCGCTGGGCATCCCCACTGTGCTGTGCGGACAGCTCGAGGGCCACCCCTACCGCGACGTGTTCTCCACCGTCTACTCGGACGATATCGAAGGCGCCGAGCTCGCCGCCCGCGCCATGCTCGAGCGCGGTCGCACCGCCTGCGTGGCGATCCTGGGCCCGCAGGACAACCCCGCCGTTGCGGACCGCGTGCGCGGCTACAAAAACGTCCTCGGCGACGCGCTGTCCCCCGACCGCATCCTCTATACGGGCTGGAGCGCCAGCGACGGCTTCCTCGCCATGCGCCATCTGCTCGATCGCAACATGCCTATCGACGGCGTACTCGCCGGCTCGGACCGCATCGCGTCGGGTGTCCTCGAGGTCCTGCGCGACCACGGCATGCGCATACCCGACGACGTCTCGGTGATCGGCTTCGACGACCACCCCATCGCGACGAAAGTCACACCGCAGCTCACCACGGTCCGCCAGCCCCTGCACCAAGAGGGAGCCCTGGCGGCCGACATCGCGCTCCAGATGATCGACGGCGCCGAGCCGACCACCAACGTTCTCCATATGGAACTGGTCCGCCGCGCATCGCTGTAAGCCACCCCGACAAGAGAGGCCCAAACGGAAGGCGCCCCTCATGTCAGGCAAACCGCACAATTCCCGTACCGCGCGCTGTGCATATGTGCTCGTCCTTTGGTATATCCTGCACGAAGCGTGCCAAAAGGAGCATCCGCACCCTAAGCTATACTGAAGCCCGTATCCGCGCGGCGCGCCCGCGTTCGCGCGTCGAAAGGAGATGCCATGTCTGCCAAGCTCAATCCCGCTGACACCTGCGTGCTGGTAACCGGCGGCGCCGGCTTTATCGGCTCCCATACCGTCGTCGAGCTGCTCGAGCGTGACTACCAGGTCGTGATCGTGGACGACCTGTCCAACTCCAGCCCCGTCGCCATCGACCGCATCAAGCAGATCGTGGGCGACGACGCCGCGAAGAACCTCACCTTCTACGAGGCCGACGTGCTCGACCGCGAGGCCCTGAACCGCATCTTCGACGCGCACCGCATCGACCGCGTCATCCACTTCGCCGGCTACAAGGCCGTCGGGGAGTCGGTCCACAAGCCGCTCGAGTACTACCACAACAACATCGGCAACACGCTCGCCCTGTGCGACGTCATGCGCGCGCACGGCTGCAAGTCCATCATCTTCTCCAGCTCCTCCACGGTCTACGGCGATCCGGACAACCCGCCCGTGACCGAGGCCGATCCCAAGAAGCCTGCCACCAACCCCTATGGCTGGACCAAGTGGATGATCGAGCAGATCCTCATGGACCTGCACACCGCCGATCCCGAGTGGGACGTCGTGCTGCTGCGCTACTTCAACCCCATCGGCGCGCATCCGAGCGGCCTGATCGGCGAGGACCCCAAGGGCATTCCCAACAACCTCGTGCCCTACGTGGCGCAGGTCGCCGTGGGCAAGCGCGAGTGCATCAACGTCTTCGGCGACGACTACCCCACGCCTGACGGCACCGGCGTGCGCGACTACATCCACGTGGTCGACCTCGCCCGTGGCCACGTGGCCGCGCTCGAGTGGATGAACGGCCGCACCGAGGTCGGCATCTTCAACCTGGGCACCGGCACCGGCTCCTCCGTGCTCGACGTGATCCACGCGTTCGAGAAGGCGTGCGGCAAGGAGCTCCCCTACAAGATCTGCCCGCGCCGCGACGGCGACATCGCGGCCAACTGGTGCGACGCGACCCGCGCACATGAGGAGATGGGCTGGACCGCCGAGTTTGATATCGACGACATGTGCCGCGACTCGTGGAACTGGCAGTCCCACAACCCCGACGGATTCGCCACGAAATAGACCGCGCAATCAACGTACAATGGACGGTGCCCGCAGATGCGCGGGCACCGTTTTTTCGGCTCGTCCCAAGCGAGGTCACGCATGTCCCATTCGTTCACCGAATTCCTCGGCAGCCATGTCGGCGAGGTCAACGACTATCTTGCCGCCTTCTTTTGCGATCAGACCGACCGGGCCGACATTGATCGCTACCTGTACGCTCCCCTCGGCGCGTTCTCGGCCAACGCCGGCAAGCGCCATCGCCCGCTCATCTGCATGCTCGCCTGCGCCGCGGTGGGCGGCGACTTCCACGCCGCGCTGAGCGCGGCGGCGGCCATCGAGCACTTCCAGTCCGCCGCCCTCATCCACGACGACATCGCCGACAACGGGCACCTGCGGCGCGGTAAGCCCTGCGTGCACGTCACCGAGGGCATCGGCATCGCCATCAACTGCGGTGACTACGCACTCACCTTGGTCACCGACGCCATCTTGCGCGACGCGTCGCTCAGCGATGCGATCAAGCTGCGCGTCCTGCGCGAGCTCACGGACATGATGCAGCGCACGGTCGAGGGACAGGCGCTCGATTTGGGCTGGGTGCGCGACGAGCGCTTCGATTTGGGGGTGGATGACTACCTCGCCATGGCCACGCTCAAGACGGCGCACTACAGCGGCGCGATACCGCTGGCCTGCGGGGCCATCATCGGCGGCGGTACAGACGAGCAGGTGGGGGCCCTGCGCTCCTTCGGTTTGGACACGGGCTTGGCCTTCCAGATCCAAGACGACCTGCTCAACCTGATCGGCGAGCGCGAGGCGCGCGAGAAGGACTTCCGCAGCGACATCACCGAGGGCAAGCGCACGCTCGTGGCTGTCCACGCGCTGGAGCACTCCTGCGACCGCGATGAGCTTGTGGACATCCTATCCCGCGAGACCGACGACCCGGCAGCGCTCGCGCGCGCCGTCGAGATCTTCGAGGCGAGCGGATCCATCGAGTTTGCGCGCGCGCATGCCCTAGCGCTGATCGCCCGGGCCAAGCAGACGCTCGCCGGCATCGAGCTCGACGAGGACTGCCGTGCATTGCTGCTGGCGATGGCCGACTTCTTCGTGGAGCGGCTGCACTGACGCACCCACCGAGCTCGAGCGGTCGAGCGCCCGCGCGCGGCTGCTCGGGCCCGCTATTATGCCAAAACGCTCCCCGCGATCAGCAGCACCGCGATCACGGCGAACAAGGCGAGCGACGCCAGCGCGCCCCGGTCCTCACGGAGCGGCGTGACCTGCGCTTCCGTGCCGTCCTCCAACACCAGGACCTCGCCCAGGAGCTTCAGCATCGCAATCACCCTTTCCGCCGCCCGCCTGTCCTTTCGATGCTAGCGGCGCATTGAAAGGGCGCGGTAAGCCTGACGACAGGATCGTGAAAGGGCGTGCCTACGCCGCGACGTTGAACGTCACGGTCACACATGCCCCGCCGGCCGCGTCATTCGCCAGGCTGACGTCTCCCCCGTGCAGGCGGGCGAGCGTCTGCACGATGTTCAACCCCAGCCCGAAATGCTTGGCGCTTTTCGCCTCGCCGTAAAACGGATCGCATCCCCGATGCAACGCCTCCGGCGTAAAACCTGGTCCGTCATCGACCACGCGCACGCTCAGGCGCCCCTCGCCCTCGTCGCACGACAGCGCAACCGCGACGCGCGACCGCGCGTGCTCGCATGCGTTGCCGAGCACGTTGCCGAGCACCTCCTCGATCAGCGCCCGATCAACGTCAATCGTCCCCGTACGCGGCAAGGCCGCCGCATCGACGGCGAGGGCGAGCGCAGGCCGCTTGGCGCCGACGTACTCCTGCATGTAGCGCACCATCTCGCGCGAGAAATCGCCAGCAGGAACCGACGTGCGCGCGACCGGGCGGTCGTCGAGCTTTGCGATGCCGCTCATGGCAACCGTGTACGACTCGAGCCGCTCCACCTGCTCCGCAATCGTGGCGACCGTCTGCCTATCGACCGGCTCGCCGTGCTCCTCGCGCAGCTCCGCCATCTCGACCGTCCCCTTGAGCACCGTGATGGGCGTGCGCAGGTCGTGGGCAAACGCCGCATTCAGCCGGCGGCGGTCCTCCACGATGCGCCACAGCTCGCGCTGGGACGACTCCAGCGACACGCGCATCTTCTCGAACGCGTCGCCGAGCTTGGTAAACTCGCGTCCCGGCACCTCCGGTGTCACGAAATCAAGGTCCTGCCGGCCCACGCGGTCCGCACAGGTGCAGATCACATCGAGAGGGCCCGCCAAGCGCTTGCGGTAGAAGCGGCGGAAGAACAGATACGAGGCGATACCGAGCACCACGAAGGGCGTCAGGCCCGTGGCGATGCGCAGCGCGACCATAAGGGGCGTCTCGTATGCCATGGCGTCCTGCGAGACAAAGTACCCGATATTGGACGCCACGAACGCCTCGTCGCCATCGCCGAGCCGAGCGATCGGGCCGGTGACCGGCATGCGCTCCGCCCGCTCGCGCGCGTCGTATGCCGCTAGGTTTGATCCGTCAATCGAGACTAGGTCGTATGGGGAGCCGTCGCTTTCCTCGTAATCGGCCACGGTATAGTTGCCGCCCCAGTCGTAGACCGTAAGCGATGGATCGGTGCGGACCATCTTGAGCGTGGCGTATCCGACGGGCGCCCCGGTATCGGCGTTGATCACGCCTCCGGAACTGTCGCCCACGAGCAAGCCGCCGTCTGCCTGGTCGCGCATGCCCAGAAACGCGATGCGATCGGGCGCCTCGCCCGCCGATGCCAGCTCGATCGCCACGGCGGGAACGAGCTCATCGGTCTCGGCATCGTACACATACGGCCCGCCCTCGACGTCGACGCGACCCTCCCACACGGAGCGCTGAAACGTGTCGTATACCGACATGATGCCGATCATGAGCGCGATCGACACGACGATGGACGTCAGCACGCATCCCGCCGCGTAGAGGAAAAACGACCGCATGAGCGGCATGTCGTCCCAAAACGTCCGCACGCGGCCGTCGCGTGCCGCCCGCCGCGCCCTCATCGCGCGCTCCAACGGTATCCGACACCCCACACGGTCTCGATGGGATCGAGCCCGCCCGAGGCCTCGAGGAACTTCTTGCGGATGCGCCGGATGTGCTCGCGCACGATGGCGGGGTCACCCGCGGCGCTCCAGCCCCAGACCTGCTCATAGATGAAGGCGCGGTCGTACACGCGCCCCGGCTTCTTGCTCAGAAGGGCGACGATATCGAACTCCGTGCGTGTCAGATCCAACCGAATGGATGCCGGCGCACCCTGCCCCTCTTCCGTGAAAACCTCGACGGTACGCTGGGCATAATCGATCGCCAGCCTGCCTGCAAACCATACGCGCGCCGACGCGTCCTCGCTCCGACGCGACTCGCGGGCGAGATGTGCTCGCACACGGCTGCCAAGCACCTGCAGCGAAAACGGCTTGAGCACGTAGTCGTCTCCCCCCGACGCGAATCCATCCAGCTGGTCGGCGTCCTCCACGCGCGCTGTCAAAAAGATGATGGGGCAGGACAGGCGCCGCCGAATATGACGGCAGGCCTCGAAGCCATCCATGCCGGGCATATTGACGTCCAGCAGCACAAGGTCGAAGGTGGCCTGCGTCGTGCGCTCGCTTTCCTCCACCGCCTCGAGAGCGGCAGCTCCGCTCATCGCGACTGCGGTGGCATAGCCTTCCATCTGAAAGTAGTCCTCCAGCATGGAGGCGATCGCCTGCTCGTCGTCCACGATCAGCAGGCGCGGCCTGCGTTCAAATCCCATAGGGCCCTCCGTTCGCGTACTCGTTGGCCTCATGATGCCAGCCCCCTGTCAACAATCTGCCTACGCGCGCAAAAATCGGTCGTGCGCTGGCGCGGACGATTGCCTTGCGCGCGAGCGCGGTCGCCCGGCGCCCGCGCCGTCTTTTGCTCGGATACCCCCTGGGGCCATACGGCAATCCCGCCGGCACGCGTGAACATCGATTCTTTGTTGAAGTCATCGCCATGCATGCGGCATGTTGAGCAACGCTGGTAAGAACTTGATACACTATTTGTTTGATACATTCACACCCGCTTCGCCCGCGCCCCGGCCGGGCTTTTCCCACAGCTTTGGAAAGGGGTTCTCATGGATCCTATCGTCAAGGGCATGCAGGGTCCCGCCGTCGAGGACGTTCAGTCCAGGCTTGTCCGACTCGGCTTCGCCATCGACTCCGCCGAGGTCGACGGCAAGACGTTTGGCGACAGCACCGCTCAGGCCGTGAAGGCGTTTCGCGCCGACAACGACCTGATGCCCGGCGACGAGGTCGACACGGCGTGCTGGTCGGCGCTGGTCGACGCATCCTATCGTCTGGGCGACCGCACGCTGTACCTGCGTCTTCCCAATTTCCACGGCGCTGATGTGCGCGCGCTGCAGCAGGCGCTCAACGTTTTGGGCTTCGCCTGCGGCACCGATGACGGGTACTTTGGCCCGCATACCGAAGCGGCTCTTCAGCAGTTCCAGGAGAACGTCGGACTGTTTGCCGACGGCATGGCGTTCCAGGACACCTTCGCCTATATCGCGCGCCTGCGCCACGTGTGGGAGGGCAAACCGTCCATCGTTGAGGCGGAGGAGCGCATCGGGTTTGCCCGTGCCGCCGAAGTGCTCGAGAACTACCGCATCGCCGTGTGCGGCGACGACCCCATCTCGCGCGCCGTGGCATCGCGCATGTGGAACATCGCGCAGGCGACGACCGAGTCGAGCGGCATGGTCCTGTGCGACGCCGGCTATCCCGATGATGTCGACCTCGTCCTCGAGCTGGCCAGCGACAGCCTCCCCGAGGACGCGGAGCCCACGCCCACCATTGTGCTCGCCGAGTGCAACAGCCTGACGCAGCGCATCAGCACGGCGTTCGCCGCGGCCAAGAGCAAGCCGGCGCACATCCGCATCGAGCTTTCCGGCATTACCGGATACAACGGCATGTTCACCTCGAGCGATGCCCAAACGCTGGCCGTTCGCATGCTCGACGGCGTTTGCGCGGCATTGAGCGATTAGGTACACTGATTGCGCTGTGCGGGGCCGACGAGCCTCGTCGCGGTCACGTTTTGGGGCATCGTCCAGCGGCAGGACCCCGGTTTTTGGTGCCGGTTACGGGGGTTCGAATCCCTCTGCCCCAGCCATGAGAAACAGCAGGTAACAGCTATCGCCCTGTTGCCTGCTTTTCTTTTTCCCTGTCTCATGCCCAATGACATGCCCAAAATATGCCCAAAACTAACGCCATTCGGTTGCTGAACCACCAGTGAGGGCATTCGTGCGACGGTGGGGGCTACCCCCTCCCCCCTACCCCCCTCGGCCCTCCCCGTGGCATAGTGCTTTTTTCTCTCTCGCGTTTTGAAGCGTTGCAATCCGCCGCCGCGCGATCATGTCCGTTCGGCGGCGGACACTGCCGCTGTATCGGAATTGGTACAGGTCACCCGCCCCATGCTTACAGCTACCACATCGGCGTGAAACAGCGGCACGCACCGTTGCGTATGGGGGCCGTACGGCCAGCAAATGACACCAAGGGGGTATTTCGGCTCAGGGCCAGCGGGCGAGCCATCGGCACCCCCGGGGGCCACCCCCCACCCCCTCAACCAGAAACCGCCCCCCTTGCCTCTCCTTGCCCCTGCCGCCGCCGTCGATGCGCGGTCAATCTCGGTTGTCGGCGGCATTGATGGAACGTGCGAGCGAACAGCGCGCGTGAAACCGGCGCGCTATTCATCCTCATATTGATATTCATATTCATATTCATGTGGCACCTAGTCCCTAACTAGGTTCGGACCAGGTTCCTACCTAGGTTCGGAACAGGTCCGAACCTTATTTCGACAATCAGCAGGTAGACGCATTGTTTTGCTTTGAGTGCTGCGCGAATACTCTCACCAGTACTGAACGAGTACCGGCATGAGTACTCGGCAAGTACTCGGCAAGTACTCGGCAAGTACTCGGCAAGTACTCGGCCCGTGGCATGCGCTCGGTGACTCTCGGCAAGCACTCCGCGCCGCTCGGCGATATTCGGAACTTCTCGGCAAGCACTCCGCGATGCTCAGCTCTTGTCGCACGATCTCATGCGCGCCTGCCCGTGATAGGATGTGAACGCGACTCGGACGCCTCGGGCGTCTATCGGGGCGGCGCGGCTCTCATGGGGCGCGCCGCCTTCTCGTCTCCCGCCAATGACGCGTCGGTGGGAAAGCGGCGCACCCGCTCCATCGGATGCGCCGCCCCAGCCTTTCTATACAATTAGTTCTTAATTTCTACCGTCTTTGCTCCCGCACGCGTTTGCGTACCGCTACCAGCAGGAATAGCGTATCTCGTACCGCCTTCGCATGTTTAGGTGGCAGTACGCGTGGCATATCGCCAAACGTTTACAATCGGGCGTCTGGCCGTGATGTGATCCCATCGAGCGCGCGCCCGAACGCCTCCGCCGCCGCCGCGTCCCGGCCCTTGACCATGTGGCCGTAAATCCGCGCCGTGGTGGCGGGGTCCGCATGCCCCAACCGTTCCGAAAGCGTGATTATGTCCACGCCGTTTGCTAGACACCATGAGGCGTGCGTGTGCCTCAGCGTGTGGAAATGGGCGAACGGCTCCAGCCTGAGCCTGCGAGCGAGCGACTTGAACGCCCCCGATAGGGCGCGCGGGTCCATATATCCGCCCGTCGTGGAGACTATCGGCGAATCGGGGCGGCACCAATCGAACTTAGAATCCTGCCATGCCATGAACTCATCGAGCGACCGGATCACATCCGCCGTCAAGGCAACGTTGCGGCCCTTGCCCGACTTCGTGCGTTCCTGCCGCATGACCTCGCCGCCCCCCGTTGCCCTCGCCGTCCCCCCTACGTGTGCATACCCTTTGGCGCGCGCGATGTCGCGCCGCCTCAGCGCGCACACCTCCCCGACGCGCATACCGGTGTTGAGGGCAATGAAGATACCCATAGCCTGCGTGTGCTCGTTGTCGGTGATGCGCTCGCGACCCGGCACGCCTGAAACATCGCCACCTAGGGCGGCGCTCAGGTACCCGCACAGGGCGGATATGTCCCATTCATCGAGGGCGCGCGCCTCGTGCGTCCTGACGCGCGGTTTGTCGACGCTTGCGATAGGGTTGCTGTCGCATATGCCGTTGTTCACGAAGTGCTTGTATGCGCCGTTTAGGAACTGATAGACGCCGTTCACTGTCGATTCGGACAGCGGCCCGCCCGATTTCGCGCCGCCGTTCTTGAGCTTCGTAAAGAAACGCGTGAAGTCGAGCGGCGTTAGCTCATCGGCGAACCTGCCCCCCAGATGGGGCGAAATATAGTTGGTCAGGTATTGGCGGTAAAGCGCGACGCTGCGCGCCGCCGCTCCCCTCGCGGCCTTCGTCTCGATGTACTCGGATAGCAGCGCCGACAGCAGTCCTCCCGCCACGTCCCCGCTCGGTAGCGACGCCGCCCATGCCTCGGCAAGCGCGGTTGCCTCCGCCTCGCTCTTTGCCTCGGGGAAGCTCTGTTGCCTCCGCACCTGCCTGCCGCCAGCGGAGATACCAAGATACACGCGCGCGTACCATACGCCGCGCGCGTTCATCTGCACGGTTACTTCTTTGGGCATGACTTCGCCAGCCATCCCATATAGCCCAGCTTCATATCGGATATGGTGCTGCCGTAGCGTATTACCCACACGTCAAGCAACGAGGCGAGCGCGGCGAATGCGATGTGCAGCATTGCCCTGCGCCATTCCGTGAAATCCTCATCCGGTATCAACCGCTTGGGCGTGTCGATGAAATCGACGGGATACACGCAATACGGCGGTCCAGCGGTGAGGGCATCGCCGGTGTATTTCCATTCGACGCGCTCAAGCAGATTGCCAAAATCATAGTCTCCATCAGCCAAAACAGGCAGGTACTCCGCTTTCCCGTCCCGGCTGCGCCCCTCCAATACGGGAATAACGGGGCGCTTACCTTGTGTCATACGTACCAATGCATCTATAACCTTTATGCTATCGTCCATGTTTGACCTGCTCCGATCTATCGTGTTTTGCCGTCTGTCGGCAGGTCCGCCGCATCCGTATGCGGCGCGCCGCATTCGGGGCATACGAGCATGCGCGCGCCCCTCCCGTCCTTCATGGCATTGAGCGGCGCGCCGCACCGCTTGCACGACGGGCGGGCGGCGGTAACGCTTTCATAGGGCATGAAATCGGCGGGCGGCTCAAGCTCGGACGGGTCTATACCAAGCTTTCTCGTTGCCTGCGTTCGCGCCGATCGTATGCGCGGGGCGCAACCCTTGAAAACGTCTGCCGCGCGCATGGGAAGCGTCGGTGACAAATCGACGCCGGTAAAGTACAGGGCAAGTGCCGCATCGCACAACCGCGCGCACGACGTTGCGGGAAGCCCGAAAGCCGCCGCGTAAATGTCGCGTGGGAACGAATCAGAAATGAGCGCGGCCGGCTTGCCCTCATCCCCCCGCCGCTCGTTCACCTCGTCAAGCCATTTCATGCGCCGCCCTACCTCGCGCCGCAGGGCTTCGCCATCGGTGCCTTTGGTTGCCATGGGCTACTTGATGCCGCAGAACTCAAGCAGCGCATCTCGGTTCACGCGCCACATGCTCTGCACGCGCACCGCCTTAATGGCACCGCTCGCGCACATCCGCGTGACGGTGCGGACGCTCACGCCAAGCAGTTCAGCCGCCTGCTTTGTGTCGAGCAGCGCGGGAAGCTTGCAGCCCTCGACGGTAGCGGTTTCGTTCATCATCGGTACCCCTTTCGGCTCTCGGTGAGTGACACAGCGTCCCTATCGCGCCGTGCCTGTCATCTCTAGCCTAAAGGAGCGCCAACCGGACACGTCAACATATGCGCCCGCCCCGATAGCGATGCGGTCCGCTTTCTGTGGCTATAGCCGCCTGCTCGTTCTTATCGGAGTTATTCCGCCTGTTTTTGGCGTCCTATACGCCAAACGGCAACCCCCGTGTTTAGCGCTTCGGCACATCGCTGAACATGCGCTCGTCCGCGTACAGCGCGCGGGCATGCCGTATCAGGTCTATCTTGCTCTCGTCGCTGAGGGCGCGCGCCAATCCTAGCAACTCCACGGTATAGCGGTCATCGTCGGGCGATAGCGGCCCCAGCGCGCGCGATGCATCGGCACCGATCAACGCCGCCGCTACGGCGCGCCTCGTCTCCCAATGCGATAGCGCGCGCGACACCCGGTTGTTTCCACGGGCGTACCGGGAGACGCCCTCCACCATACGCGCGAACGTCGCGGGGCCGCACTTTCTATGGGCTTTCCTGTTGCGATAGTTGCGCCAAGTCTGGTCGCTGACGCCCAAGATGCGCGCCTCCGCCGCGACATAACCGCGCGGCAGTCGGGCCGTTTGGTGCGCCGGGATGAAGTCCGGCCGGTTCCTGATTCTATGGCTGATTCTCCCGGCAAACGATTCCCCGGCAACGGCCCGGTACGCCCTTTCGACGGCCTCTGAAACGTCATCGACGTTCGAAAGCGGGTGCCACGGGTCGGAGACGGGCATACCGCACTCATAGCCCAGTGATACAAGCTCCTGCGCGTACTCGGCTGCGGTCACGAAAGAATCGGAGCACAGCGAATCAAGGTTCCTCTGCACCGTCGACCACCTCTAGCCCAGCGGGTCGAGCAGCGCGAGCAGTGAAAGGGGGGCAAGATGCCCGCACCGCCCGCGTCACCTCGTCCGAAAGCCCGTCAACAGCCTCGCGCATGATGCAGCCCAGCTCTATGAGCGCGTTGTCAGACCGGGGGTCGGTGCTGTTGCCCGCTGCGCCCATAATCGTTAGAATCTCCGCCACCGCGTACAGCCTCGACTCTCTCTCGACAACACGATCTATAACGTCAAGCGGGTCGAAACCGTCAGCGACGGTTAGGGTGCTGCGTGCATCACTCATCGGTGCCTGTCCTCCCAAGCTCGATAACCTCGCCCGCTGCAGACGCCGCCGCCATCTCCGCCGCATAGGCGCGTTCAAGCGTCTCGGTGGCGCGCCGCGCCGCGTCGGGGTCCGCGCTCGCGTACCTGTTCAGGGTCATAGCCGCGTTGGTGTGACCCATGCTCTCGGATACGGTCTTAACGTCGATACCGTGTGCAATCGCCGTCGTTGCGTAGGTGTGCCGCAGGTCGTGGAACGTGACGGCGCGGCCCTGAGTGCCGACCAGCCCTAGCGCCTCGGCGGTAGCGGTCCAGCGACGGTATAGGGCATGCGGGTGCATGGGCCTGCCCGTAATGTCCCCGCATACGAACATCCCGTCATCGAACGGCACGCCCGCCGCCATGCACTCAGCGCGCATCGCCGCGCGGCGAGCGGCCAGCGCCGCCGCCACCGTAGCGGGATATGTAACCCTGCGGGCGCTCTTTCTGTTCTTGGGCGGCTTCACGTACAGCCCCGAATACTCTAGGTTCGTGGCGTTGCCCTCCAAGTCCCCTTTATCCGCGATGCCGATAGATTCGGCCACGTCGAGCGTGCGGCTGTCGGTGTCCACGTTGCGCCATCTGAGGCCGCATATCTCGCCGCGCCGCATGCCGCAGAACAGCGCGAGCCTGATAGCGATTGACGCGGGGTCTGTCGGGTCTATGTCGAGGAACGCCGCGACGCGCCCGCGCCCCTTGGCGTCAAGCGCGTTCGGTTTTCCCTCGTCCGGTCGCGGGGCCTTGACCGTGCGCGTCGGGTCTTTCGCGATCATGTCCCGCTCGACGGCCTGTTTCATGGCGGACTTGAGCAGCATGAAAGCCTTGCGGATGGTGACGGCGGTATATCTCCCGCTCTCGCGCTCCGATGTGAGCCATGCCGCGACTTGGGACGGGTTCAGGTCGGTTAGCGCCACGTCACCCAATGCGGGCCGTAGAACGTTGTTGAGCAGTTGCCTGTAACCGCTAACGGTTGTGGGCGTCACGCTCTGCGCGCGCTCGGCTATGTATGCCCCTATGTACTCGGCCACCGTGGCACCGTGGGCGGGGTTGCTGTCGCGCGCGGCCTCGTCGTTCAATCTGGCGCGGATGCTATCGGCCTCCGACACCGCCGCATTGTATACGCGCTTGCTGTTGCCCTTATCGCGTCCGGTCGTTTTCAGCGTTCGGCTTACGGTTCGCCAGTTGCCGGCTGCATCTTTGTACGGAAACTGTGCGCGCCATTTGTCCTTACCGTACCGCTTTACTGAAACGGTGGCGAATTTGGCTTTACCGCCCGCGACCAAATCAGAATCCATGCCCAAAACCATGCCCAATCCATGCCCAAAATAACCATGGCTGCATAGTACAACACAGGCCGCATAGTAGCAATATGGCTAGTTTTGCCTGTTAAACTGTCTATATAATTCCAGTTGGGCGGGCCGGTAATACAAGTATCTTCTTTTTGGTGCCGGTTACGGGGGTTCGAATCCCTCTGCCCCAGCCATGAGAAATAGCAGGCCACGGCGCATGTTCGCCGTGGCCTGCTCTTCTTTTTCCAGATGTGCACCAAACATGTGCGCCAAGAATCCCTTTGCCCCAGCCATAGGCAATAAAAGAGGAATTCGAACTCACAGGACCTCATACTGCGCAAAGCGCGTGAGCGTATTTTCCAGCTGGAGTCTCAAGGGCAGCGCGAACCACCCGCAACAGAAGGTCGCTTGCCGCAGGCAAGCGACCGACATCCCTTTTTGTAAGCATGGGCACAATCCATGCAAATCTACCCCAGGTATCATGGCTCT
>CASEEY010000032.1 GCA_949287055.1 uncultured Collinsella sp. | reverse complement strand
CAAGGATGGGCATGCGATCATCTCCTTATGCGAAGCATATCCCCAGTATGCCCACTTCGCGCCCAGGCGTGACAGCCGACAGGACGGAGCCGGGCGACAATGGGTTGATTGGGGACGTGTTCCTTTTGGTCGACACGGTGCCGACCAAAAGGAACACGTCCCCAAATGGTCGACACGGTATCGCCCAAAAACGACCTGCTTCCAATCGGTTGTGCAGAGACCGTGGCCGGTGATTATTCGTGCACACCGTGTGCAATAATGCACACTGAGTGAAATTGCAACCGAAGGGACTGCATGGCTCAGGCCGATTACAAGTGCGACCGCCGCTCGCGCCGCTCGCAGCACGCGCTCATCGGCGCGCTGACCGAGCAGCTCGGCGCAGGCGAGGACCTCTCGCGCATCACCGTCGCGTCGCTCACCGACCGCGCTGGCCTCACGCGGCGCACGTTCTACACCCACTACAAGGACATCCCTGATTTCGTCGAGCAGGTCGAGACGACGCTGCTGCACGAGATTCGCGATCGCATCGAGCGCATCGGCGCGGCGACGCTGGCCGATCTCTACCGCAACATCGACGAGCTCGAGCCGGCGCCCGGCTCGGTCGAGCTTTTGTGCTACCTGCGCGACAACAGCGAGCTCATCGGTTCGCTGCTCGGGCCCGGCGGAGACCCCGCCTTCATCAAGAAGCTCATCGACCTCGCGCGCGCCGCGGTCGCCGATCGCATGCAGACCGGCATCTTCCCGGGGGCGCTCGGCGCGTTTTTCGATTACTACCTGAGCTACGTCGTCACCGCCGAGGTGGGCGTGGTGCAGCGCTGGTTCGAAAACGGTCTGCGCGAGAGCCCTGAGACCATGGCGCGCATCATGACGGTCATCGCCTTCGTGCGCCCGGGCGACCTGTACGGCAAGCCCATCGATATCAACGTGCCCGCATACGGCATGAAGCTTTTGAATCTGCAACTCGACAACGAGGGGAACTGACCATGAGCGACGAGATCAAGCACGGCGTGGTGCCCGAGGGCGCCATCTGGAACCCCGACGCCGCGACCGGAACGCTGCACCTGGGCATCGACGTGGGATCGACCACGGTCAAGCTTGCCGTCCTGAACGACGACAACGGTATCGTCTATGCCAAGTACCAGCGCCATCACACCGACGTCCGCGCCTGCGCGCGCGACCTGTTCGTCGGCGCGGCCGGCCTGCTCGGCGATACGCCCATGACCTGCGCCATTACCGGCTCGGGTGGCCTTTTGCTCTCGCAGTGGCTCGGCCTGGAGTTCGTCCAGGAGGTCATTGCGAGCAAGCGTGCCGTCGAGACCCTCATCCCCGCCACGGACGTGGCCATCGAGCTGGGCGGCGAGGATGCCAAGATCATCTACTTCGACCAGGGTATCGAGCAGCGCATGAACGGCACGTGCGCCGGCGGCACGGGTGCCTTTATCGACCAGATGGCGACGCTGCTGCACACCGATGCCTCGGGTTTGAACGAGCTCGCGAAGGGCGCCACCACCATCTATCCGATTGCGAGCCGCTGCGGCGTGTTTGCCAAGACCGACGTCCAGCCGCTGCTGAACGAGGGCGCGCGCCCCGAGGACGTCGCGGCCTCCATCTTCCAGGCCGTCGTGACCCAGACCATCTCGGGCCTCGCCTGCGGTCGCCCCATCCGCGGCAACGTCGCGTTCCTCGGCGGTCCGCTGCAGTACCTCTCCGAGCTGCGCCGTCGCTTCTACATCACGCTCGAGCTCGACGAGGCGCACCGCATCGTGCCCGACAACGCCCATCTGTTCGTGGCGAGCGGCGCGGCTATGGCGCACGAGTCCAACAAGCTCTCCACGTTCCCCGGGCTCATCGGCGCTATCGATGCGCTCGGCGACACGCAGGGTTCCGAGGTCGCGCGCCTGGAGCCGCTGTTTGCCGACGAGGAGGCCTACCGCGCCTTCAAGGAGCGCCACGACCGCGAGGTCGTCCCCAAGGGCGACGCCGCGAGCTATACCGGCCATCGCGTGTTCATCGGAATCGACGCCGGCTCCACCACGATGAAGGCGGCCATGGTCGGCGAGGACGGCCAGCTGCTGCACACCTGGTACGGCAACAACAACGGCGACATCCTGGGTACGGCCAAGACCATCATGGCCGACTTCTACGCCCACATTCCGGCCGGCTGCACGATCGGCCATGTGACCACGACCGGCTACGGCGAAGCCCTGCTCATCGAGGCGCTCAAGGCCGACTCCGGCGAGATCGAGACCGTGGCGCACCTGCGCGGCGCCAAGGCCTTCCTGCCGGGCGTCGAGTTCATCTTGGACATCGGCGGCCAGGACATGAAGTGCCTGCGCGTGCGCGACGGCGTCATCGAGCACATCATGCTCAACGAGGCGTGCTCCTCGGGCTGCGGCAGCTTCATCGAGAGCTTCGCGGTATCCATGAACATGGACGTCGTGGAGTTCGCGAAGGAGGCCATTGCCGCCGCGAACCCTGTCGATCTGGGCAGCCGCTGCACGGTGTTCATGAACTCCCGCGTCAAGCAGGCGCAGAAAGAGGGCGCGACGGTGGGCGACATCGCCGCCGGCCTGTCCTATTCGGTCATCAAGAACGCCCTGTTCAAGGTCATCAAGCTGCGCGACCCGTCTGAGATCGGCACCAAGGTCATCGTCCAGGGCGGCACCTTCATGTCCGACGCCACCCTGCGCGCCTTCGAGCAGCTCACCGGTGTTGACGCCATCCGTCCCGACATCGCCGGCTGCATGGGTGCCTACGGCGCGGCCCTGCTGGCGCGCGACCGCGCGGGCGAGGCGGGCGTCTCGACCATCCTCACGGCCGACGAGATCGCGACTCTCACCGTCACGCAGAAGCATGCCCGTTGCGGCCGCTGCTCCAACAACTGCCAGCTCACCATCAACGACTTCGGCGGCGGCCGTCGCTTCATCACCGGCAACCGCTGCGAGAAGGGCGCGGGCCACAAGAAGACCAAGACCGAGGCCCCGAACCTGTTCGCCCGCAAAAACGAGCTGCTGTTCGACCGCCCCGTGCTCGACGAGGACAGCGCCCCGCGCGGCACCGTGGGCATCCCTCGCGCGCTCAACATGTACGAGAACTATCCGTTCTGGCACACGTTCTTCACCAAGCTGGGCTTCCGCGTGGTGCTGTCGGACAACTCGAGCAAGAAGGTCTACGAGGCGGGCATCGAGTCCATGCCCTCGGAGTCGGTGTGCTACCCGGCCAAGCTCTCCCACGGCCACATCATGAACCTCATCGACAAGGACGTCGACTTCATCTGGATGCCCTGCATCCGCTGGGAGCGCAAGGAGGACGAAGCCGCGGGCAACTGCTACAACTGCCCCATCGTCATGAGCTACCCCACGGCCCTCGGCCTGAACATCGACGACATCGCGGCGAAGAACGTCGAGTTCATGTATCCGTTCGTGCCGTACCACGACAAGATCGAGCTCAAGCGCCGCCTGTACGACCTCATCGCCGTCGAGCGCGTCGCCGATGCCGAGGCCGGCCGCGGCCGCGTGCGCGGGTCCAAGATCACCCGCTCCGAGATCGACGCCGCGGTGAACGCCGCCTACGAGGCCGACGCCGCCTTCCACGAGCAGATCCAGACCATGGGCGAGGAGGCCATCCACTGGATAGAGGAGCACGGCGGCCACGGCATCGTGCTCGCCGGCCGTCCCTATCACAACGACCCCGAGATCAACCACGCCCTGCCCGAGCTCATCTCGAGCTTCGGCTTCGCGGTGCTCACCGAGGACTCCGTCGCGCATCTGGTGAAGCCCGACCGTCCCATCCGCGTCGTGGACCAGTGGATGTTCCACAGCCGCCTGTACCGCGCGGCCAAGCTCGTGACCCTGCGAAACGACCTCGACCTCATCCAGCTGAACTCCTTCGGCTGCGGCCTGGACGCGCTCACCACCGACCAGGTGCAGGAGATCCTCGAGGGCTCCGGCAAGATCTACACCGTGCTCAAGATCGACGAGGTGTCGAACCTCGGTGCGGCGCGCATCCGCGTCCGCTCGCTCATGGCCGCCCTCAAGGACCAGGAGGCCGAGCGCGCCGCCGCAGCCGCCGCTGCCGGCGAGTCCTATGAGCCCGGCGACGCCGCGCCCGTGGCGCCGAGCGCCGACGCCCCGGCGTTCTCTACGCACAAGTACGCGCTGTCCGCGCAGCGCCGCGCCAACTCCGCCGCGTTCGAGAAGGTCCCCTTCACCGAGGAGATGCGCGATGCGGGCTACACCATCCTGTGTCCGCAGATGGCGCCGATCCACTTCGATTTGGTGAAAGAGGTCATGAAGGCGGGCGGCTACAACTTCGAGCTTTTGCCCTCCACCGACCGCGGCGCAGTCGAGGCCGGCCTCAAGTACGTCAACAACGACATCTGCTATCCGTCGATCCTCGTGACCGGCCAGATCATGGAGGCCATCGAGAGCGGTCGCTACGACCTGTCCAAGACCGCGGTCATCATCTCGCAGACCGGCGGCGGCTGCCGCGCCACCAACTACATCGCGCTCATCCGCAAGGCACTGCGTGAGTCCGGCCATCCCGAGATCCCCGTGATCAGTCTGGCCGCCGTCAAGCTCGACGAGTCCAACCCCGGCTTCAAGCTGTCGCCCGGTCTGCTCAAGGCCGCGGTGTACTGCGTGCTGTTCGGCGACGTGATGATGCAGATGCTCTACCGCTGCCGTCCCTACGAGGCCACGCCGGGTGCTGCCAACGCGCTGTTCGAGGAGTACATGGCGCGCGCCCGCGAGCTTGCGCCCAAGTTCACGCGCCGCAGCTTCACCAAGCTCTCGCGCGAGGCCATCCAGGCGTTCGACACCATGCCGCTTGTGGACGAGGGCACCAAGCCGCGCGTGGGCGTGGTCGGCGAGATTCTCGTCAAGTTCCATCCCACCGCGAACAACCACGTGGTCGAGGTCATCGAGAACGAGGGCTGCGAGGCCGTGGTCCCGGGCCTGCTCGACTTCTTCCTGTACTCCATGAGCAACGCCAAGGTGCAGAAAAACGAGCTCGGCAGCTCCGCGGCATCGCGTGCGGCCATGGATGCCGCCATCGCCGCGGTGGACTGGATGCGCAAGCCGGTCGACGATCTGCTCGAGAATTCGCTGCGCTTCGAGCGCCCCGAGCCCATCTCCGTCATGGCCGAGAAGGCCAACACGGTGCTGTCGCTGTGCAACAACATGGGTGAGGGTTGGCTGCTTACGGCCGAGATGCTCGACCTCATCGACCACGGCGCGCCCAACATCATCTGCACGCAACCCTTTGCGTGCCTGCCGAACCACGTGGTAGGCAAGGCCGTGATCAAGGAGCTGCGCCGCCTGCATCCCGAGAGCAACATCGTGGCCGTCGACTACGATCCGGGTGCGTCCGAGGTCAACCAGCTGAACCGCATCAAGCTCATGATCTCGGTCGCAAAGGAGAACATGCGCGCCGGCAAGGGCTTCACGATGGAGCACATCAAGCCGCTCGAGATGGACGCCGTCGATTCCAAGTTCCGTCCGCATCACGGCGATGACGAGGGCGCTTCGGGCTCCTGCACCGCCTGCGGCGCGGTGAGCGACGAGGCCGTCGCCGCTGTGGCCGACCGACTGATGGGAAAATAGGGACAGGCACCTTTTTCCCAGTTGCGCCCCGCCGGGTCCGTATCCGGCGGGGCGCTTTTTCATGTGCATGTTGATGGGAAAATGGGGACAGGCGCCTTTTTCCCGCTATTTTCGGTTCGCCGTCCAGAGCAGGGCGAGGCCGCGCAGGGTGAGCGCGTCGTCGACCACGGCGTCGTGGCGCAGCAGGGCGGCGATGGCTCCGGCTCCCTCGCCGGTCACGATGATGGTCGGATCGGTGAGCCCCGCCTCGGCGATGGCGCCGTCGAGCAGGCCGTCGATGCGCGCGACCTCGCCGAAGACCACGCCCGACTGCATGGCCGCGCGGGTGTTGCGGCCGATGACGCGGCTCGGCGCCCGCAGCTCGATCATGGGCAGGCGTGCGGCCGCCTGCGCGAGCGAGCGCGCTCCGAGGGCGACCCCCGGGGCGATGATGCCGCCGGCGAACGCTCCCTCATTATCGATGATCTCGAAGTTGGTCGTCGTGCCCAGGTCGACCACGACTGCCGGAGCGCCGTACGTCGCCCGCGCGGCGACCACGTCGGCGATGCGGTCGGGTCCCACCTCGGAGGGATCGTCGTAGCGCATCCGCACGCCGGTCTTGAGGCCGGGGCCGACCACGAGAGGCCGACTTCCGCACGAGGCGGCGAGCGCCTGGCGCCATGCATCGGTGAGGGTGGGCACGACGCACGAAAGAATGGCCCCGTCCGCGGCGTGCTCGGGGAGCAGCGTGAGCGCTTGGCGCACCTGGATGCGCGCCTCGTCGCAGGTGAGCGGCTGCTGGGTGGTGAACTCGCAGGATCCGAGCGGCTGGGGCTCGGCGGCGGCCTCGACGGCGAACAGCCCGAAACGCGTGGTGGTGTTCCCCACGTCCACGGTCAGAACCCGCACCATATCATCCTCCTGCGTGACATAACCTTGCCGCGTGTAAAAACGTCGCATGAAAATACATCAGACGTAATTCCACATTGTATAATGCGAGCGTCCGATACGTAACCCGACTTCCCGGTTCGAGGGGAAGCGGATATACGAGGGAGAACAACATGAGCTCTATGAGCGACCGCGCGGGTCTGCGCGGGCAGCTGTCGGCAGCCGGCATCCTGATCGGCTGCGTCGGCTGCGCCATCATCACGGCGTCTTCAGTGTATACCGCCCTTAAGATGGGCTCCCTGCCGTGGCCGACCATCTTTACCTCCATCACCGCGCTCGTGCTTTTGCGCGCGGTGGGCAAGACAAGCCTCAACGAAGCGAATATCACCCAGGTCATCATGTCCGCCGGTTCCATGGTTGCCGGCGGCCTCGCTTTCACGATTCCCGGCATCTGGATGCTCGGCATGACCGACCAGGTGAGCTGGGTCGAGATGCTTGCCGTGGCGATGGCCGGCACGCTGCTCGGCCTTGTGTGCACGGCGCTCATCCAGCGGCATTTCGTGGAGGAATCCGACCTCGAGTACCCCATCGGCACCGCTGCGGCCGAGACCCTGCTCGCCAGTCGGGACGGCGGCTCGACCGGGCGCAAGCTGTTCGGCTCCATGGCGATAGCCGGTCTGTGGTGCGTGGTGCGCGACGTGCTCGGCCTCGTGCCGTCGCTGGTGCTGCAGCTGCCGGTGCCGGGTGTGGCCTTCGGCATTCAGAACTCGCCGATGCGCTGGGCCGTGGGTTTTCTTGCCGGCCGTCGTTCCATCATCTACTGGGCGATCGGCGCCGTGCTGGGCTGGTTCGGTATCGTGGCGGGCGGCAGCGTCATCGGCCTGTGGGACACGACGACGGCGCAGGGCATCGTGAGCAGCCTCGGCATGGGCCTCATGATGGGTTCCGGCGCGGGCGTGGTCATCCGCGACATCGCGATGCCGATGCTGCGCCGCATGCGCAGCCGCGCGAGCGTCCGTCGCGACGATGCGCGCGCCGATGTGGCGCCGGGCTTCGTCTCCCGCTTCATCTCGCGCTACGATGCCGGCGTGCTGGCGCTCATGGCCGCCGCCGCGGCCCTCATCGTGTGCTTCGCCCTCGGTCTCGGCCCCGTGGTCGCCGTGGTCGTCGTGCTGCTCGCCTTCGTGACGGCTGTCATGAGCGCGCAGTCCGTGGGCCAGTCCGGTATCGACCCCATGGAGATCTTCGGGCTTATCGTGCTGCTGTTCGTGGCGGCGTTCTCGCAGGCCACGCAGGTGCAGCTGTTCTTCGTGGCGGGCGTCATCGCTGTGGCCTGCGGCTTGGCCGGCGATGTCATGAGCGATTTCAAGACCGGCCAGATCATTGGTACGAGCCCGCGCTCCATGTGGTTCGGCCAGGCGATCGGTGCGGTGCTCGGCACGTTCGTCGCCGTGGCGGTCATGGTCGCGCTCGTGACGGCCTACGGGCCCGATGCGTTCGGCACCGATGCGCTGTTCGTGTCGGCGCAGGCCAACGTGGTGGCGACCATGGTTTCGGGCATTCCGAGCGTGCCGGGTTTTGCAATCGGGCTGCTTGCGGGCGCGGTGCTCTACGTGGCGGGTATTCCCTCGATGATGCTCGGCCTTGGCGTGTACCTGCCGTTCTACATGTCCATTTCGACCGTGCTCGGTGCCGTGGTCCGCTGGGTCTACGACCGGATCTGCGCGGCGCGCGGCTTGGATGCCGACGCTGCGGAGGAATCCGGCGTGGTCGTGGCATCGGGCGTGCTCGGCGGCGAGTCCATCGTGGGCGTCATCGTGGCGTTTGCGACCGTGGCGACAGGCCTTTTGGGTTAGCCGCGCGGCCGATTTGAGGTTCGTGTTGCCGCTTGTGGTCACGAGGACACGATTCCTGTCAATCGAGGCCCCCGAAAGCGCTCTCGCCGGCCCCGTTCGCGCGCCATCGTCGTGCGCGCGGGCAAAAAAGCGCAGGTCGCTCTCGCTGCATGCACGTGTGGGTGGGATTGCGCGGCACCGAACGACCCGCGAGTGCCGTCCGCAGGGGGCTCGCGGGCGCCCGAAACGGCAGGAATCGTGCTCTCGTGACCACATCGGCGTTCACGAACGAGCGGGCGTGGCGACACGGGCGCGCCAAACGCGGCTGCGCGCCCGGATTCCGTCGGGTCGCGATGATTTCGGTGCTGCGGTATCGCGCGGCTGCAGATGGGTATCAGCTTGTAGTACCATAGCATCTACCTGCGGACGCAACCGCATCGTCCGCTCGATCGCAAAGGAAGGAGCCCCAGTGGCCGTAAACGAGAAGCTGCTGCTTGCCGTTCTTGAGGAGATCCGTCCCAACCTGCAGGCCGATGGCGGCGATATGGAGTATCACGGCGTCGACGAGAACGGCGTCGTTTCGCTCGAGCTGACCGGGCATTGCGCCGGCTGCCCGATGAGCCAGCTCACCCTGTCCATGGGTATCGAGCGCATTCTGAAGGAGCACGTGCCCGGCGTCACGAGCGTCGTCGCCGTCAACGACATGGGCGGCAACATGTCCGACCTGTACGACGAGTACGCTCCGTTCTAAGAGCGGGTGCCAAGTACGATTTCGCATGCGGCCGCGTGAGCGGCCGCATCGTTTGTATAGGCGCCCGTTGCCCCACAGGGTGCGGCGGCCTGTCTGCGGTGTCCCATGTCCTGTGTGCGGGACACCTGCCGTTTCGGATGTCCGCGGGCGCGCAACCAGCAAGGAACTGCCATGCTCAACGAGCTTTACCATAGCCTGAATCCCATCGCATTTTCATTCGGCCCCATCACCATCTACTGGTATGGACTCGCCTATATCGTCGGCGCCATACTGACCGCGGTCGTCATGCATCGCACGCAGCGCCGCTGGGGCCTGAACCTGGCTCTCGAGGACCTGGTGACCGTCGTCACGGGTGTGGTGTTCGGCCTTCTCGTCGGTGCGCGTCTTTTCTACATCCTGTTCTACGGTGCGGGCTACTATTTCGAGCATCCTGCCGAGATCTTGGCGCTCAACCACGGGGGCATGAGCTTCCACGGCGGGTTGGTCGGCGGCATCCTCGGCGGCGTCGCGGTCTGCCGCATGTATCGTCTATCCGCATGGACCTTGGCCGATCTCGCCGTCATCGGCGCGCCCGCGGCGCTGTTTTTGGGGCGTTGCGCCAACTTCGTGAACGGCGAGCTGTGGGGCAAACCCACCGACCTGCCGTGGGGCGTGGTGTTCGAGAGCGGGGGAGATGTCGCACGGCATCCCTCGCAGCTGTACGAGGCGCTGCTCGAGGGCGTGGTGCTGTTCTGCATCATGCAGGTGCTCTCCCGCCGCACGCCGGTTCCGCCCCAGGGAACGTTCATGGGCGTGTTCGTGGCGTGGTACGGCGTGGCACGCATCCTCGTCGAGTTCGTGCGCGTACCCGACGCGCAGCTCGGCTATCTGTTCGGCGGCGTCATCACCATGGGTCAGCTTTTGAGCCTGCCCCTTGTGGCCGCAGGCATCGGTCTGATCGTGTACGCGCGTCGCGCCAACAGGCCACAGCGCGCCTATATCGGGGAGTGATGGTTTCAAGAAATAACGAGTGAGGTGTCCGTGCGGGACGCGAGCGGGTACCGAAGATGCGGATGCGGTGTGTGCCAACGCGCGTGAAATGAGGCAGACGTCTTTTCACGCGTTCGTGTCGGGGGATGACCGAAAGGACGCTACCGTATGGCATCACTCGATTGCGGCCGGGGCATCCATATCCCCGCCGCGCAAGACGGCGGAGGCGCGGATGCGTCCCTGCGCGTACGGGAGCTGCTGTTTGCGCGCTGCCCGCCTGCGCAGACGGCCGCGGCTTTCGCGCTGGCGCTGCTCGTGGCGCTCGCCTGCTCGTTTGATCCCGCCGCCGCTTCGTATGAGGCGATCCGGCGCATCGACCCCGATGCGACCGGTGCGCTCTACATCGGGTACGAGGTGCTGCTTTCGTTTTCCGGGCGCAGCTCGGCTCCCTTCCTGTTTGCGCTCGTCGCCCTAGCGGCGCTTCCCATCCGCGCCGTCGTGTTTGGCGTGCCGAGCGCCCGAAAGCCCTCGGTGCTGCTGCCGGCATTCGCTTTTGCCTGCTGCATGGTGGTGGGGAAGAGCTACGACGTGGCCGGCGACGCTTCCCTGGTGCTCGGCGGCGTAAGCCGCATCATCGCATCGCTGATCGCCGCGGCGGGTTGGTTCGTGTTCGGTCTTGTCGGAATCGCCCTGCTGTTCGGGTTGTTCGATGAGATACAAGGGTCGCGGGAGCGTGCGGGCGGACGAGTTGCGCCGACTTTCGTGCGCGCCGGATGGCGTCTTTTCGAGCGCCATCCGTTTATCGTGCCGCTTGCCGTGCTGGTCGCCGTATGGGCACCGACGCTTCTTGCCAGCGCTCCCGGCGTGTTTATGGGGGACACGGGCGACCAGATCCGCCAATGGTTCGGTCTGCCGAGCGGGACGAGCTCCTACCTCAAGCTGATCGATCCCGATGTCGTGCTCAACGGGCATCACCCCGTGGCGCATACCGCCCTGCTCGGTGGGTGCGTGCAGCTTGGCATGGCGCTTGTCGGCGATGAGAGCGCAGGGCTGTTCATCTACACAATCCTGCAGTTCACAGCGACCGCCGCGTGCGCAGCATATCTGGTGTCCACGCTCAAGCGGCTCGGTGTCGAAGCGGGCGCTCGCGCGGTCGTGCTCGCGGCCTTCGCCCTCGTGCCCCTGTTTTCCAACTACGCCGTCCTGATCACCAAGGACGTCCTGTTTGCCGACGCGCTCGCGTTATTGGTGGCGCAGGTGGCCAAACTGCTTGCTCCGCAAGGAGGCAAAGGCGATGTGCCGATGCCGACGTCATGGGGACGCCGCGACGGGGTGCTGCTTGTCATGGCGTGCTTGGGAACGGCGTTTCTGCGCAACGGCGGCGTGGTGTTTTCGGTCGTCGCATGCGTGCCCGTTGTCGCAATCCGCCTGCGGGATGCTCGTCGCGCTGCGCCTGCGGCCGCATATGCGTGTCGATGCGCAGCCCGGGCGGCGCTCGTCGCGTCGGGCGTGGCGCTTGTCGCCCATCTCGCGTTTACCGCCGTGGTCATGCCCGCTCTCCATATCACGCCGGGCAGCCGTCGCGAGGTGCTCTCCATCCCGTTCCAGCAGACCGCGCGCTACGCGGAGAAGCATGACGGCGCGCATGCCGGTATCGCCGGTGGTGCCGATGACGGATCGGTCACCGAGGAGGAGCGGATGGTTATCGACCGCGTGCTCGGCTACGACACGCTGGCGTCCCGTTATGTGCCGACCAAGTCAGACGCCGTCAAAAACGGCTTCAACGAGTATGCGAGCGCCGACGATCTTGCCGCGTACCTGTGCGTATGGGCCGCGCAGTTCCTTCGCGACCCGGCGTGCTACCTCTCGGCGACGATTGCCAACTACTACGGCTACGTCTATCCCAGCGAGCGGGTGCCGTGGATGTACACCACGGCGTCGAGCGACCAGATCATGGCGCGTGCGGACAACCGCGAGCACTTCGATTTCCACCGGTGGATCACACCGGCGACCGAGGTGCTCGACCAGGCGGTCGGACTGTATCGGACGGCGTGGCTGCGACTTCCGGTTCTGTCGATGGCGATGACCTCGGCACCGTATGTGTGGGCGCTCACCTTGGTGGTCATCTATCTGATGCGCGAGCGCAGCTGGCGCGGCTGCGCGCTGGCCGCGCCGCTCGTCGCGGTGCTTGCCGTGTGTCTGATCGGCCCTTGTAACGGAGCGACCTACCTGCGCTATCTGTATCCGGTGATATTCGCGCTGCCGTTTGTCGCCGTCGCGGCGCTCAATATGCGCACGCGGTAGGCAGGGGCGCCTTTACAGAGGGCCGCGCGCGACCTTCCCTGTAAAGAGCCCCTGCCCCTACCTTGCGTGTGCGCTGCTTACGCGAAGAGCCGTCGGATCGCGTCGCGGCCCTCGCGGCTGCAGAATAGAATCGCCTCGTCGCCGGCGCGCAGCACGGTGCGTCCGTTGGGGACCGTAAGGTTGCCGCCGCGCTCGACGGCGACGACGATCGTCTGGGCGGGAAACGCGATGTCGGCAAGGGACGCGCCGTCGACCTTGGATCCAGGGTTCACCGTCGCCTGCACGATGCTGTGCTCATCGCGCCCCAGTTTCATGAGGGTGAACATGTCGCGCAGGTTCATGCCCTCGTGGATGAACCGCACGGTGATCTCGGCTTGGTTGATGGCGACGTCGACGCCGTTGACCGGCGTGAACATCCACGCGTTGGACGGATCGTTCACGCGCGAGATGACGCGCGGGACGGCGAACTCCATCTTGCCGAGCATGGCGATGACGAGGTTCACCTCGTCTTTGCCGGTCACGACGGCCAGGACGTCGGCCATATGGATACCGGCGCGCTCGAGCACGAGCGGGTCGGTCGCGCTGCCCTCGATGACCGTGCACTCCGGGCAGGTGCGGCGCAGCCGTGCGACTTTCTCGCGTTGGTTTTCGATAATGGTGACCGTCTCGCCGTCGCTGCACAGCTGAGATGCCAGGTGGGCGCCGACCTTGCCGCCGCCTGCGATGATGATCTGCATAGGTACCGCCTACTCTCCGATGCCGAGCATCTGCTTGAATTTCCGACTCGCGGAGGATGCGACCGCCGCGTAGACGATGTCGCCGTCGGACAGGATCGTTCCCTGGGTGGGAATGAACGTCTCGTTACCGTGCGAGACGCTTACGATCTGCACCTCGCCGATGCTGGTGATCTCGCGGACCGTCGCCCCGGCGAGCAGCGGCGGCACGTCCGCGCGGACCAGGCGCACCTCGCCCGATCCGATCTCGAACACGCCGTCGAGCTGCTGGTAGGTGAGTAGCTCGCAGATACGCGAGATGCCCCATGCGTTGGGCGAGATCGTCTGGATGTCCAGACGCCGATACGTTTCCGCCTTGGAGAGGTCATGCAGGCGGGCGATGACGCGGGGGACGCGGAACATGCTGCGCGCGATGTGGGCGACGACGATGTTGGCCTCGTCGGAACCCATGCACGACACGAGCGCGCTCGCGCGTGCGATCCCCGCCTCCTCAAGCACCGCGCGCTCGAATCCGACCCCGCAGATGCGGGCGCCCTCGAAATCGGGCCCGAGCGCATCGAGCGCGGCCTGATCGCGGTCGACGGCGGTGACGTCGAACCCTTGGCGCGCAAGGCGCTTGACCAGGCCGGATCCCATAAAACCGACGCCTACGACGATAACGTTCATCGTGCACCATCCTTACAAAGAGGGGAGAAAGACTTCATGGCGTGAGGCGCGGTGCCGCTGCGGTACCACCGTTTGGAGTGAGCCTGCCGGGCGGCGCGCCTTGCCGGTACCGGTGACCTCATCGTCCATCACCTCGCTTCGCGCGCACGGCATCGCGGTGGCGCAGCCACGCCTTGCGCGCCTCCTCGATGGCGATGACCACCGGCGGGATGCAGCACAGGAAGACGTAGTCCTGCCATGCGAGCGGGGCGGTGTTGAACACGCCTTGCAGCGGCGGGAACATCGTGAGGAACACGATGAGCGCGACCTCGAAGGCGATGCCGATCAAGATCTTGCGGTTGGAGAACAGGCCGACCTTGAACACGGAGGTCTTCTCGGTGCGGCAGTTCATGACCTGGCCGATCTGGGCGAAGACGATGCCGGCGAGCGTCATGGTCGTCGCCTGGATGTAGACCGGGTCGCCCTCGTCGCCCAGGCCCGCCAGCGGGACGCCGGGCCAGCCGTTGAGCACGTTGACCAGGAAGTACCCGACCATGGCGGCGACCGATCCCATGAGGCCGTACCACAGGAAGGCCTTGACCAGCACGCGGCGGTTGAGCAGCCGCTCGTTCGGATCGCGCGGCGGCTGGTCCATGACGGTCTGCTCGGGCGGTTCGGTGCCCAGACCGAGTGCCGGCAGCATATCGGTGCCCAGGTCGATGGTGAGGATCTGCATGGTGGTCAGGGGCAGCGGGACCGCTCCGCCCGAGAGCAGGTACACCGCATTGGGCACCGCTTCCGGCGCGTTGGAGTTCAGGATGTACAGCAGGAACTTGCGGATATTGCTGTAGACGGCGCGTCCCTCCTCGATCGCGGCGACGATCGAGGCGAAGTTGTCGTCGGTCGATGTCGGCCTTCTTGAGGGCGGGCGCATCGTTGACGCCGTCGCCGGTGACGGCCACGACCTCGCCCATCTCCTGCAGGGCGGAGACCACGCGCAGCTTCTGCTCGGGCGCCATGCGGGCGAAGACCACCTGGCCGGCAAGGCGCCGTTTGAGCTCGGCGTCGTCCATGTGCGCGAGCTCGAAGCCCGAGATGACGGACAGGTCGTCGCCGTCCACGATGCCGATGCGGCGCGCGATGCTCGCGGCGGTGAGGCCGTAGTCGCCGGTGATCATGACGATGCGGATGCCGGCGCGGCGGCATTCCGCCACGGCCGCGGCCACCTCGGGACGAGGCGGATCCATCATGACCTCGAGGCCGACGAAGGTGAGGTGGCACTCGACGGTCTCGGGCGTATAGGCGCTGAGAGACGCGGGCACGCCCTCGCGCGCCGCCTGGGCGCCGAGGGGGCGGTACGCCACGGCGAGCACGCGCAGGCCGTCTGCGGCATAGCCGTCGTTGGCCGCCATGATCCGTGCGCGAAGCTCATCGGTCATGGGCACGGTCTGCCCGTCGATGCGAACGGTGTCCGCGAGGCGCACGACCTCGTTGGGCGCCCCTTTCGTGAAGGCGACGCGCACGGCGCCGTCGATGGGGTCCTCCAGCGCGTGCACCGTGGTCATGCGCTTGCGGCGGCTCTCGAAGGGCAACTCCTTTACGCGGGGCATGCGCCGTTCGAGCTCGGCGGGGTCGATGCCGCCCTTCTGCGCCGACACGATCAGGCACGCCTCGGTGGGGTCGCCGTAGACCTCGTAGCGCTGCCCGTCCTCCTCCGGTGCGCGCAGGCGCGCGTTGCCGCACAGAAGGCCGCCTTCGAGCAGCAGCTCCAGATCGGGGTCGTCCACCGCGCGATAGGCCGTCCCTTCCGACTCGATGGTGCCGACCGGCGCGTAGCCCACGCCGGTCAGGTCGTACTCGCGCGTCGCGGTCCACAGGTGGTTGACGGTCATCTCGTTTTGCGTGAGCGTTCCGGTCTTGTCGGTGCAGATGACGCTCGTCGATCCGAGCGCCTCGACGGAGTTCAGCTTTTTGACCAGGGCGTTTCGCTTGCTCATGCGCTGCACGGCCATGGCGAGCGACAGGGTCACGGTCGGCAGCAGGCCTTCGGGAATGAACGCCACGACCATGCCGAGCGCGAAGATAAACGAGCTCGCGAACGGCTCGCGCACGACGAACATGCTCAAGGCGAAAAAGATCAGGCCCATGCACATGGCGAAGACGGTGACCTGCTTGGTCAAGCGGTCGAGGTCGCGCTGGAGCGGGCTGGGCGCCTCCTGCATGTTTTGGGTGAGGCTCGCGATCTTGCCGAATTCGGTGTCCATGCCGATGCGCATGACGACGGCGCGCCCGTTGCCCTCCGATACGCTCGTGCCCGCGAACACCAGGTTGGGTATCTCGGCGGGCGAGAGGCCTTCCTCGAGCACGGCGTCGGCGACTTTGCGCGAGGGGTTCGATTCGCCGTTTAAGGTGGACTGGTTGACTTGCAGATCGGAGCTCGCGATGACGCGGGCGTCAGCTGATATCCGGTCGCCTTCGGCCAGCAGCATGATGTCGCCGGGAACGAGGTCCTCGGCAAGCACCTTCTGCTCCTGCCCGTCGCGGATGACGTCGGTGTAGGCGGGCAGCATCTTCTTGAGCGCTTCGGTTGCCTGGCTCGCGCGGGCTTCCTGCCAGAAGCTGAAGACGCCGTTGATGATGTTGACGAGCCACACCGCGATGCCCAGCTCGGGCAGGCCGGCGACGAAGGCGATGGTGCCGGCGACCCACAGGAGGATCGCCATCAGGTGCGTGAAGTTGGACAGAAACGCTAGGATGGGCGAGCGCCTCTTGCCCGATTCGATCAGGTTTTTACCGTATGTCGCCTGGCGCCTCGTCGCCTCTTCGGAGCTCAAGCCGCCGGCACGGGCGGAAAGCCGTTCGAGTGCCTGTTCGATTGTTGCGTGTCGGATGGATTCGAGCAGATCGTCGGATTGTGCGTCTGCCCGTGCATGCGTGGCCGACCCTAGGTGAGGGTCGGGGTCTTGGCTCATCGCCGCATGCGACGATGCGTCATTCGGTCGTCCCATGAGACCTCTCCTTCCCACCGTTCGGAGCTGAGCGCTCCGGCGGAAAAGTGGAATGCATGGCCACAGGGCTCGCGCGACCTCCCTGTGGTTGGCACGCATCATAGCCATGTGGCGTCAGGCATGCAACAACTTTTTTGGAATGGAGTCTGCCCTTGCGTCTAACGGCGCTTTTGATAAAAGGTGCAACGTCCGATGAGGTGCGACGCCCGGTCGGCGGGGGCGTATCGTGTCGCCAGGGCGAGCGCACGGTAACGCCGCAGATCGCTCGCCCGACAAGGCAGCGCGCCGTTTCCAACAAAAGGGCGCGGTGCGAGGGGTGATCCCTTCGCACCGCGCCTCAGTGTCACGCGAAGAGGCTTGGATGCGTCCTATGCGTCCTTGGTGGAGACGAGCAGCAGGATGCCCGCGACGAGGTTGGAGAACAGCAGGGTGCAGACGGCAAAGCCCGTGGTGTTGTTCTTGGTTCCCTTGTAGATGCCGTAGGTGTGGACGGTCATGGGGATGAGCCAGGCGAGCGGGATGATCATCCAGCCGATCGCCACGCACGAGACGATGCAGAAGATGAAGGCGACCATGCGCAGCGTGCGGTCGTTGGAGGACATGGCAGGAGGCTGGTAGCCATAGGTGACGATGGGCGCCTGGTCGGACGTCGGCGTGTAGGCGTAGGTCGGGGCCGGCGCGGGGACGATCCCGGGTTCCTGCGGTGCGGCGGTCTGCTGGGCCGCAGGCGTCGGATCGGCGGCGGGAGCGGGCTGCGCTGCGGGCGTCACCGGCGCTGCACCGGCGAGCGGGGCTCCGCATCCAGCGCAGAACTTCGCGCCCTCGGGATTGTCTTTTCCGCAGTTAGCGCAATACATGGTGACTTCCTTTCGTCGTATGGGGAACGGCTGGGCCGCCCAAGCGCCTCGGCGCGCCCGTACGGTTTCGCGACGGCACCAGACTACCACGCACGATGGGAGCCCGGGGGAGAAGGCTCGTCGGCGGCTGTTGCGCAATAGCCGCCGGCCCGGCAGGGAGACGCGGACGGCGCTGCGAACCGGCCCCCCTTTCGTCATCGTCCCCGTCGACCCCTGTTGCTCATTGCGTGGCGTTGGCAGCGGGGTCTTTCGCCGGATGCCCGTTCGGTATATCATGCTTGAACGTGTGTTTCTATGGACCGCAGGCGCGCCGGCGCCGCGCGGTTAGCGTAATCTAGAAGGAGCCTCGCATGTCAGGACACTCTAAGTGGGCCACTACCAAGCATCGTAAGGGCGCGCAGGACGCCAAGCGCTCCGCGCTCTTCTCCAAGCTGAGCCGCAACATCACCGTTGCCGCTCGTCTGGGCAACGATCCCAACCCCGACAACAACGCCAGCCTTGCCGCCGCCGTCGCCAAGGCCAAGGCGCAGTCCATGCCCAAGGACAAGATCAAGAGCGCCATCGACAAGGCATTCGGCGCCGGTGCCGACGCCGCCGTCTACGAGAACATCGTCTACGAGGGCTACGGCCCCGCCGGTGTCGCGGTCTACGTCGAGTGCCTGACCGACAACCGCAACCGCACCGCCGCCGACGTCCGCTCCGCCTTCAGCCACGCGGGCGGCAACCTGGGCACCACCGGTTCGGTAGCCTTCCAGTTCGAGCGCAAGG
>CASEEY010000031.1 GCA_949287055.1 uncultured Collinsella sp. | reverse complement strand
CCGACCTCCTCCGTCGCGTACTGTGCACAGGGATGGCTGCTCACCCCTGAAGTCGGGCAGCGCCTCGAGCGGTACGGTTCGCTCGAGATTCCCGAGCTCGACTACGTCATGTACCACGGCTACGACGGCAAGGTCGTGACATCGGTATATGGCCTCGATGAGCAGCGCTCCGAAGCGGCGACCGCGGCTGCGGTGTGGCTCGCCATCGCCGACCAGCGTGGAGACATCCTTGATTACGTGGGTGACGGAGAGCAGTTCCACGGCAACCAGATGTATCTTGAGCGTTGGCAGCTCATCAAGGACGAGCAGGTCAAGGATGCTGCCTGGAAGCTCTACCGGGCCGGACTCGACTACAAGCGCGCCGGCGCGGGCGGAGACGAAGCGGGATGCGCAACCCTGTGGACCAACAAAACCGCTCACGACCAGACCGGGCTGTTTGACTATCAATGCCTTGTGACCTCGGATAAGGTGGTGACCGCAACGTTCACGAAGACGTCAGCGGATGTGCAGGTCACCGAGGGCAACGAATCGTACTCGCTCGCGGGCGCCAGCTACGACATCTATCGGGCTTCGGACGACCGGAAGGTCGCTTCCATCGAAACGGACGAGGATGGGCACGCGTCGCTGCAACTCGAGCCGAATACCTCCTATTACGCCATCGAGACATCCGCACCGAACGGATTTTTAGTCAACGAGCAGCGTATCGAGTTCAAAACCGGAACGCAGCCCTCGAACGTGGAGCTTGTCGACACGCCCGCGCGCTTCTCGCTCGTCGTCTCCAAACGCGATGCGGCAACCCGCGGTATCGCACAGCCGGGAGCCACCCTCGAGGGCGCGGAGTTTCACCTCACCTCGCTCTCGATCGATGGATTCGAGCGGAGCGGAACGACTGATGAGCACGGCGTTCTTGAGTTTGACGACCTTCCGCTCGGCTCCGTTCGGGTGGTGGAGACCAAGGCCCCGGAAGGATACGTGCTCGACCCGACGCCACGTGAATACACCGTTGAGGCCGGTGACCTGTCGGAGACAGGCGAGCTTACCCTGATGCCTGAAGAGGATTACCTTGAAGTCCCCGTCGCCTTCGACCTTGAGATCGCGAAGTTTCGAGGTGATATCGAGCCAGGCGGCTCCGACCATGAGACCCCTGCGGAGGGCGTGGAGTTCCTTATCATCTCGAACTCTACGGGCGAGACCGTCGGGTCCATCATCACCGGAAGCGACGGATACGCGACGACCGAGGGACTCTGGTTCGGCGAGGGCGAACGCCCTGAAAACGCCGCCGGCGCCCTTCCCTACGATCGAGCGGGCTATCTGATCCGCGAGAACGAGGAGACGACCCCCGACGGACTCAAGCCACTCGATGACTGGTCAATCGAGGCGGATCAGATGGCGAACGGGGTCACGCTGCGTTATATCGTGAGTAACCAGGCCGTAGCGGCGCGCCTGCAGATCGCGAAAGTCGATGCGGATACGGGCGAGCGCATCGCGGCCGCCGGTTTCTCGTTCCAGATTCTCGATGAGCAGGGTGAGCCCATCAGCCAAAACGCGTGGTACCCAAACCCCGTCACCACCGATGTGTTCACGACCGATGAGAGCGGCACCGTGACGCTTCCCGAGCTGTTGCGCGCCGGTTCATATCGCATCCGCGAGGTTGCCGCCCCCGCCCCTTATCTGCTCAGCGACGAGGATGTGCCCTTTACCATCGGAGACGAATCCGACGGGACCCTCGTTATCGTGGAGGTGGCAGACCGTCAAGCGACGGGCAGCGCCCGCCTGGTCAAGACGTGCTCGTACGATGGGAAAGCCCTGGCGGGCGCGACCTTCAATGTCGTGGCGCTACAGGATGTCATAGGACCTGACGGTTCGATTCTCGCGGTTGAAGGATCGGTTGTGGGCGCGGCGACGACCGATGAGGACGGTATCGCGAGCGTTGACGGACTTCCGCTTGCCACCGATGCGGTTCGCTATGCGTTCGTGGAGACCGAGGCGCCCGACGGACATGTGCTCAACGAAGCGCCGATTGAGTTTTCCCTGAGCTACCGAGACGGCGAGACGCCGACCGTGACCGCCGAGGTCGCTGCGACCAATGAGCCGACACGCGTCGTGGTGCACAAGCGAGTATGCGGGAATCCCGACGAGGGAATCGAGGGTGTCGAGTTCACGCTTTGGCGCGCAGACGATGAGGTGGAAGGAGGTGAGGAAACGGACGGACTGCCCAAGCTTGCTGAGGGACGAGAAGCGCTGACGATTGAAACCGATACGCAGGGAGATGCTGTCATCGAGCACCTTGAGCAGGGGACCTGGCACATGAAGGAAACGGGAGCTCCGGATGGGTTCATCGTGAGCGACGAGGTCTTCGATTTCACCGTAGGCGAGCGGGGTCTGATCGAAGGCGAGCAGACGTTTGAGGTCTCCGTGGAAAACGACTACACCAAGGTAGATGTCTCGAAGCGCGACATCACGAACGAGGAGGAGATCCCCGGCGCCCATCTGACCATCTTGGATGAGAACGGCGACGCAGTTGAAAGCTGGGTTTCCGGAACCGGACCCCATCGCATCGAACGGCTCGCCCCCGGAACCTATCACCTCATCGAGGAGCTTGCACCGCAAACCCATGAGCAGGCGAGTGCCATCGAGTTCACCGTCGATGCGACCGGAGAGATCCAAACCGTCGTCATGTATGACCAGCCCATCTCGATCGAAGGCGTTATCGACAAGCGCCAGGAGGTTGTCGACCTGGCCGGCGCGGACGACGGCTCCTCCGCAAACAACGAGGTTCACGGCAACAAATCTGCAGACAGAAGCTATGCCTACGGTATCGACGTGCGCAACGGGAGCACGACATGGGTCGACGAGTTTACCGTGACCGATGAGATCGACGGCGCTGAAGCGGGACTCGCCGAGCTTGTGAGCCTTACCACGCCGCAGGCGCCCGGGGATTTCGACGGGAAGCTCAACGTGTGGTATCGGACGAACGTATCCGCGGACACCGTGGAAGGCAACAGCGCGAACGCTACGCTCGACGACGGTCACGGCAATCCTTGGTTGACCCATGACAGCACGTTGACGTCTCTTGGCAGCGACGGGCGGGCGCTCGACTATACCGGATGGCGTCTGTGGTGCGAGGACGTGAGCACCGAGCAGGCAGTGCAGCTGAACGTCGCCGATTTGCACCTGAGAGATGGAGAGACGGTCGTTGCGATTCGCTTGGAATACGGCTGCGTCGACGCCGAGTTCTGCACGCGCTCCGGGCGATGGGACGCTGATGACATCAAGGACGCGCATGACAACGTCGATGAGATCACGTCAACCCATGAGGGAGACACCTTTGAAAACGCCGCGGGCGAGGTGATGGAGCGCGCACCGCTCGTCTTGCACATGCGCGTCACCGATCGATATCAACCTGGAGATGAGCTGATCAACGATGCCCGCGTCGATTTGTACCGCAACGGAGGTGGAGAGGAGCTTGAAGACCACGACGAGGACCGCGTGGAGCAGACGCCCGACACAGGCACCTGGCCGCTCGATCAGACCGGTATCGGGGCGGGCGTTGCGGTGATTCTGCTGGCAGCAAGCGGTGCGGCGTGGTGGTTTGCTCGCACCAAAGAGTCGCGGGCCGCATGATTGAGTCAGCGCGCGTCGGAAAGGTCATCGCCTCGTCGTGCCTTCTGCTCGCAGCCATGTCGGGGGCGGTGCGGTGCGCCCGCATCGATCTGGATGAGATGGCGTACCGCATCGCCGCCGCCTCGCGCATGTCGATCCACGACGGCGATTCGCCTTCGGGAAACGACGGGGCCGAGGACCCCGTGGCGGACAACCCCGCGATCGTAGGCTGGCTGGATATCGAACAACCGAAGCTTTCCTACCCTGTCGTGCAGCCGCGCGGAAACACGCCTCGCTCCTGGTATCTTGACCATGACGCCTGGGGCAACAACAGCGAGCTCGGCTGCCCGTATCTTGATATCCGCGCCACGCCGAGCGGTGGCCATCTGCTCGTATACGGGCACCGGATCTTTGGGACCGACTCCATGTTCAGCCGGCTGGCCGATGCCTATCTCCCTGATGTCTTTTGCAAGCTGGGAAATGCGCGGTGGGAATCGCGCGACGGAAGACAGCTATCCTGCACCCCGCTTCTTGCAATGCAGGTGCAGGCGGCATATCAGCCAATCCAGCGATTCGACTTCGGCGATACGGCGGATCTCAGGGCGTGGCTGCGGCGCTTAACCGAAGACGCCTCCGCCGTGTCGCACACGGCGGAGGCGTTGATATCGTCTAGCACGGCGGCCGTCACGCTGGTCACCTGTTCGGGAAACCTCGTCGGTTCCAACTGGCGGACGGTGGTGGTCTACGTAGCCCGTTAGGCGCTACGCGTCGTCGCCGGCCTCGGCGTCCTCAGCGGTATCGCCGTCCTCGGCAGCCGCATCGTCCTCCGCCTCTTTTCCTTGTTCATCGGTGGGTTCATCGATGAAGGTCTGGTCGTTGGAAGCATCTTGCGCCCGCTCCGCCTCGTTGCGCTCGACGCGCTGCGCCTCGGGAGTCGACCCCGCAACGCCAACAAAGTACGACAGGCCAAAGCCCAAGGCGATGGCCACGATGGCACCGATGAGATAGGCGATCCAATGGCGCTTGATGAACGAGAACACGTATCCTCCTCGACATGGTTCGTTTGCCCAGTATGCTACCAGCTTTTTGCATCGCGTATCGCGCGGCGATGCATGCGCGGGCGTATCTCCAGAAGCCGTACGGCGTCTCTTGATTATCGGGATTCGCATCGAGGGGTGCCAGCCGTTCATCTGAATGCTGAGATGTGGATGCAGCAAGGCGCGCAGAAAAAACCCGGCTGCGGTTCGTCACCGCAGCCGGGCAGCTGAAACGCGAAGCCATGCGCCTTACGAACGGCGGATGACCTCCGTGACCACATCGGCAGCGAGGTCGATGTTGTCGGTATTGATGTTGACGGGGATGTCCTCGGTGCTGTGGGAGCACGCGAAGCTCGCGCCGTCGACACCACCAAGGGTCACAGAACGCAGGCTCATCTCCATCGCAGCATGGGCGTCAGTGTCAACGAACGGCATGTCGACCGCGCCGATCTCATGATGGAAATCAGAGGAGACGCGCGAGATGAGACCCATGATGCGCTTGTCGCCCTTGAGCACGCGGCGCTCGCCTTCGGTGGAGACCATCGCGAGCATGCCGGAACCGACGCACTCGAGGTTGATCAGGAAGACGCCGCGCAGGCGGTCGCGATGGGACTCGAGGAACGCGCGGGCGCCGGCGTTACCGTTCTCGGACGAACCGGTCGCCACGAACCAGATGTCGTGACCGAGAAGCTCGTCGTCGCCCAGGGAGGTGATCGCCTCACGGAGCTCGGTCTCGGATAGCGTGCCGTCGCTGGTCGCACCGCCCTTCCAGCCGTCGTCGCCCTCGAAGTTATCCCACGAACCGATATCGCGACCAGAGCGCTTGGCATCGTAGTTGCTATCGACGCCGAGCCAGTCGCTCATGCTCGATTCGTCCTGCTTCTTCTTGCGTCCGAACAGGCCGCGTTTCTTTTTCTTCACCTGCTGCGGAGTGGGGGCCTTGATGGTGTCGAAGGTACCGGGAGCAGGAGCGGCCGGCGTGACGACATCATCGGAATTGATGACCGTGAACTGCGAGGTGGAAGCGGAAGAAACGTGTACGTTGCCCGTAGCGCCAACGTTCGCGAACGGATCGGACGCGAGGGCGGACGGATCGGGAAGGTCGAGCAGGGACGCGCGATTGGCAGCGGACGCGGCACCGGCAATCGTGCGCGGCGCCGGATCGATCGCGGGCACGACCGGAGGAACCGTACGGGTCACCTGGGGCGCGCTCGAGGCGATGTCGGGAATGTTCATCGCGCGCTGCGGGCGCTGCGGACGGGCAGCGGTGATCTCGGCCATCAGCGAGTCGACCGTATCCTGGCGGCGCGGTTGCTTCGCATCGATCGTCTTCTCGCTGAACGGCTGCGTCCCCTGCAGGACGGTGGACATATCGAACGCCCGCGTGGCGCCACCGAGCGGAATCTGCTGATCGACAGCAGGCTCGTTGACCTCGGGCTTCTCATCAGCATCATCGTCATCATCGGCGAGAATCCCGTCGACGTCATACGCCATCTCGCCATCCTCGGCGACATCGTCGTCAGCCTCGACCGGCGCGTCCTCGTCGTCGCGCGCAAGCGTGGGATCCATGGGAACGAACGTGGAGGTCTTCTCGAGCGGGGCGGCGTCATCGGAATCCGCGACGGCGTCGTCGGCCTCCTCGTCATCGAACGGCTCGTCATCATCGAGCACCTCGTAGATGGCCTCCATGATGTCGACATCGTCGTCGTATGCGGGCTCGGGCTCGCCTTCGTCGTCCGCGATGTCCTCGTCGCTCAGAGGCTCGAACACATCGGTCTCGCCAGTGTAGAAGGCTTCCTCGCCATTCTCCTCGGCATCGCCGTAGGCATCAGCCGGCTCCTCGTCAGCATCGGCATCGACAGGCTCTTCGTCCACGATAGCCTCGTCTTCGGCGGACTGCTCGGTCTCGTCTTCAGCGGCCGCGATGTCCTCGTCGCTCAGAGCCTCGAACACCCTGGTCTCGCCAGTGTAGAAGGCGTCATCTTCATCCTCCTCGGACTCCTCGCCGGTGAAAGTCTCGTCGCCGGCGAAGGTCTCGGCGTCGACGAACTCCTCGGCGTCAGCCTCATCCTCGGCGTACTCGCCCTCGACGAGCTCTTCCTCACCGAACTCCGCATCCGCATCCTCATCGAACGCGGACTCGTCCTCGGCAAGCTCATCCTCATCGTCCAGGGTCTCATAGGCGGCATCGACGGCACCGTCGAGCTCGGCCTCGTCAAAGCCCCACTCGTCCTCGTCGTACTCCTCGAGCTCCTCGTCACCCTCAGCCTCGTCAGCCGCGAACTCATCAAACGCGAATTCCTCGGACGCAACGGTCGGCTCGATAACAACGTCGTCTGCGGGCGCGAACTCAGGCTCGACATCGAACTCAGGCTCGACATCGACCTCGGGTTCGGGCTCAACCTCGACGGCGGGCGCAGCCTCGACCTCAGGGGCGATATCGACCACGGGTGCCGCGGGAACGACGGGCACCGTAGCGGAGACCTCGGATACGGCCTGCGCGGTATCGGCAACCGCATGCGCGGCGCGGGTGGCGACGGGCACGGGAAGCGCACCCTCCTCGTACTCGATTGCACACGAAGCGGCCACCATACCGAGCGAGCGCAGCGCGTCGACGCCGTAGCGGATGCAGCCGGCCTCGTTGACGGGCAGGCCGGACTCCTCGTCCTCGACCGGCTCCTCCTCAGCGACCTCCTGCGGAAGCTCCTCAGCAGCAGCCCCGTCGGCCTCAAACGACTCGTCGCCAGCGACCTCGGCCAGCTGGTCGTCCTGAAGCGCCGGCATGGTGATGGTCTCACCCGTGAGCGGAATCTGCTCCTCATCCACCTCGTCGTCGGTTCCGTAATCGATATCGGGCACGATGGTGAATCCGTCCTCGACCAGATCGCCCGCGCCCTCATCGACAAACTCGCCGTCGAACGCGGCATTCTGATCATCGGCCTCGGCACCGTCGACAAGCTCGTTGTCGCCGTACGGCACAGCCACGACACCGCCGTCGTCGGCATAGCTCTCCACGGCATAGAGGCTCTGCTGCTCCTCCATGTACTCGTCGAACGGACGGTCCTCGGGGAACTCATCGGCTCCCTTGAAGGGCGCGACGGCGTCCATGACACCGAGCATCGCCGCAACCGAGGACTTGTTGCACACGGAACCCGAGGTGTAGGGCAGCACGTGACGATTGAGAATGATGGCGACCGCGTTGACGAGCGGAATCAGGGAGATGAGAATCGCAAGGACCCACAGCACGATCTTCGCGGCGCCGGGCAGCGGGAAGATGCGCAGGATGCCGATGATCGCCGGGACGACCATGGCCACAGGAAGCAGCTTGACCAGCAGGGGACGATATGCGGCGAAGGGAGCCTGCGCCAGGATGTCGGCGCGCGGGGAATCGTAGTGAGCGACCACGACGACCGGGCGGTTGCGCGGCGAGGCGAGCGGACCGGAGGCCTTGTGGTACGCGATGACGTTCTGGGAGAGACCGCCGGCGCCGATCTGCGGCAGCGAGATGCGGCCGAGGCGCTCAAGGATGAAGATGGCGCCGCAGACGATGACCAGAATCGTACCGACCACGCCGAGCGCGCCGCCGATGCCCATGAGCACCGTCGCGACGAACAGCACGCAACCGAGAATCGCCCGAATCAGCTTGGGCGAGGACGACGAGGTGAACTCCTGGATCTCGGGCTCAAACCCATGATTGGAGAAGATGCGCGCGATCTCCTCGGCGGCGACGCGCTCCTCCTCGCTGCAAGCAGGGGTGATTCCGACCGTCTGAAGCAGGTGGTTCAGATACTTTTGGGTATTCGCCATGTTGGCTCCACATCATATTGTCCGAATATGCGGACGCCGCGCGGGGCGCTTCGTCCGTACGTAGTCGAAAGTATACCCTGAACGAATCGTACCTGCAGCTTTCCATCCCTCTTACCGATAAAAGCGACCCGTTCGTCGTGGTTGCGCCGGTATGCCCGACACAGGCCCGACACACATCCGACAGTGCGTCCTCGCTGGCAGCACGGCATTCCACGGGCATGTATCGCTGGTCCGGTCCCCTCGTTTAGAATGAAATGAGGTGACGCGGGGCGCACGACAAGGCCCCAGAAAGGTCCTTTCTATGGATACAAGTCAGCACACACAAGCCGCCGAGGACACGACGACGCACGACACCGCGCGCCGTATCCTCAACCTCCTGTTTATCCTCAATTCATCGTCCACGCCCCTGACCACCGAGCAGATCGTATCCGACAGCGACCTTGGGTACGGGTCGTCGAACCGGGCGTCGGACCTCAAGAAGTTCAAGCGCGATCGCGAGAAGCTCGCCGAGCGCGGCATCCACGTCATCGAGATCAGAGCCGCCGGAGCCCAGCAGACCGAGGAAAGCTCGTGGACGATCGACCGGCGCAGCACCTATGCGGCGGCGGGCGCCCTGTCCCGCGCCGACGCCGACGTGCTCCTGCGGGCAGTCGACGAGTGCCTGGCGCGCGAGGACACCCCGTTTCGCCACGGGCTGCTGAGCATCAGGCGCAAGCTCGAGGGGCTCGGGGGCACGACCGCCGACCTTCCGCCGCTCGACAGCGAGGCAACCACGCAGGAAAACCCCGCGGCCGAAGCCCTGTGGAGCGCCTTTGTCCTCAAGCGCAAGATCCGCTTCGCCTATCTGGATGCCAAGGGGCAGGAAAGTAAGCGCATCGTCGCCGTCTGGGGCGTCTTTATGCAGGACGGTCACAGCTATTTTGTCGGCCTGGACGAACAGTCGGGCGGCGTGCGCACCTTCCGTGACGACCGTATCGTCCGCGCATGGCGGCCGACCGGGCACTACGAGGTACCCGCGTGGTTCGATATCGGCAACTACCTCTTTTTGCCTTTTGACCTCGCCGCAGGGATGGCGCAGCCCGTCGAGTTCTCGCTGCGCGGCGACCTGTCGCAAACCGAAGTCGAGGCGCTTATCCATGGGCGCGGCGAGCTCGAGCGCGCAGCGGACGGGTCGTGGCGCTGGCGCGTGAAGGCGCGCGACCTTAGCGCCGCGGCGAGTTTCGCGATCGCCCACAGCGCGATGGGTATGCGCCCCGTCGCCCCGAATCGCCTGGTTGCCTCATGGAAGACGCTGATTGGAAAGGCGGTGGAAGCCCATGGCTAAGCCGGGAACGCTCACCGCGGACCGCACGCTCACCGCGGGCATCAAACTGCTCGAAGCCCTGTCGGCGGCACCCGACCATCGCCTGAGCATCGCTGACGCGGCCGCCTCCGCAGGTATTGAGCCCGACGACCTCCCGGCCGTCGTCGACACCATCGGCGCGCTATCCGACCGCATGAGCGGAGCACGGGCGGCGATAGAGACCGAAGACGGCTGGATTCACCTCTACGGAGACGCCGCCCTGCTCATGCCCCTGCGCCTGAGCGTGGAGGAGAGCGTGATCGTCTCCCATATGATCGACTTGCTCGACCTAAACCCCGCAACCCGCCAGCGCATCCGCGAGGGCCTCATGCCGGACGATGACGGGGACGCGGCGCGCGGCATCGCCGAGACATCCCGGTACGGCTCATGGCTTGCCCAGCTCACAGAGGCCATCCAGGACGGCGTGCGCTGCCAGATAACCTACCGCTCGCTTGCCGACGACGCCGCCCGCACGCGCACGGTTGATCCCCTGCGCATCGACGATGAGCAGGGCCGCGCCTACCTGATCGCGTGGGATGTCGAGCGCGACGAGGAGCGGCGCTACCGCTTGGACCGCATCGCCGGCGTAACCTTCACCGACGACTCGATCGCCCCGCACGAGGCGCCGATGCGCAGCACAGCGGAAAGCCTGCGTGCGCATGGCGATGCGGCGCGACTCGTCGCGGCGAATGAGGAGACGATGCGTCGGCTTACCTGGTCCGGCATAGGAAAGATCGAGGCGCGCGACGACGGCAGCTGCGCCTTCACGCTCTACTACTCTTCAAAACGCTGGCTTTTCGACCAGGTGCTCGCCGCCGGAGGAAACCTGCAGATCGTCGAGCCGCAGGAGCTCCGCGGCGAACTGCGTGCCTATGCCGCGGAGTTACTTGCCTCCATCGACGGCTGACGGCAACCATAGCGCCTGCAGGCGCCGCCGTTCGCAAGCGCGCGATCAGCGCTCGTGCGTGCGGCGCCACAGCTCCAGATAGCGGCCCACCTGACCGCTCTCGATGCGCTGGTAGCCCGAGGTGGGCAGTGAGCTCAGGAACTTCTTGCCGTACCCCTTGGTCACCAGGCGGGAGTCGGCGAGCACGAGCACGCCCACGTCGGACGACGTGCGAATCAGGCGCCCGGCTGCCTGCTTGACCTCGAGCACCGCCTCGGGCAGAGCGTACTGTGCCCACGCGCGCTCCTCGCGCAGCCCGCGCTCGCAGGAAAGCGGGTCGGTCGGGCTGGAGAACGGCAGCTTGGGGATGACGACGCAGCGCAACGTGTCACCGGAGGCGTCAAACCCCTCCCAGAACGCCTTGAGGGCGAACAGCGACGAGGACTTCTGCGATATGAAGCGGTCGCGCAGCTGGCGCGACGACGCGTTGCGCTGCTGACATGCCAGCTCCAGACCTGCCGCGGCGAGCTTGGGCTCCACGCGCGCGTACAGCTCCTCCATGTCGCGCCTGTTGGTGAACAGCGTGAGCGCCGAGCCGCCCATGGCGATATGAACATCCACGAGCAGCTGCTCAAGCGTGTTGAGGTAGGCATCGCGGTTGCGCGGATCGGGAACGTCGCCGGCGACGACAACCGTCATGTTCTCGTCGAAGTCGTAGCTCGAGTCGAGGTGCAGAGCGCGCGACGACCCCGGGCTCAGCCGATCAAGGCCGACAGCGCGGTTGAAGTGGCTGAAGTTCCCCGCGATCGAGATGGTCGCGGACGTGAAGATCGCGGTATGGACCTCGGGCAGCCAACGGGTCGCAAGCATCTCGCCCACGTCGAGCAGCTCGGCGGTCAGCGACTCTCCCCCGGCACGCAGACGCCTGTTGACCTGCAGGGAGTACACATAGCGCTCATCCTCCCCCTTGACGATCAGGTCGAGGGCGTCGTGCATCTCCCCGGTGCGGCGCGCGGCGTCGGCGACATCGACCACGAACTCGGGCTTGTCCTCGGATACGGTCTCGACGAGCGACACCAGGTTGCGATGAGCCTCGTCCAGCGCATCGATAGCGGTCAGCGCGGACGGCAGGAACACCTGCCATCCGGCACTCGTGCGCATGTCCGGCCCGATCCAGATGTTTGCGTTGTCGTAGCCATCCGCCTTCCCGCGACGCGACAGCTCGCGCACGGCTTCGAACAGCTCGGCCATGGCAAGCGAGGCACGCTGCACGCTCGCGGTCGCCTTGGCGGTCAGACCCATGTAGAGCGTTGCCGCATCGGAGCCGGCAAGGTTGCGGATGAGCTGCCCCATGACGCCGGAACGCTCGCCGCCCAGACGCTCGAACAGCGCACGCGCCTCGTCGGCGGACACCGACAGCGCCCACTGCCGGCGCGCCTCACGCTCGACCGAATGGGCCTCGTCGACCACCCAATGCCTGATAGGAGGCAGAATCTTGCCGTCAGCCGCCACGTTGCGGAACAGCAGCGAGTGGTTGGTGACGACCACGTCCACACGCGCCGCGCGACGGCGGGCGCCGTGCACCAGGCACCGGTCGGGATAGAAGGGACACAGCCGTCGCGCGCACTCGCGCGACGGCGTCGTGAGGTCGGCCCGGTTGACGCTGCGCCACCGGATGCCGAGCCCGTCGAGGTCGCCGGTGGGCGACTGGCAGACAAACGCATAGATGACCGCCACCGCGGTCAGGGTGTCTGCCGGGTCGCGATTCGTCTTGATCTCTCCGGTTGACCGGCTCATGCGCTCGAGCTTGCGCAGGCACGGGTAGTGATCGTAGCCCTTGAGCGCGCAGAACGTCAGACCGCCGGGCAGCTCGCGCGCCAGACGCGGAAGCTCGTGGTACATGAGCTGGTCGGCGAGGTTGTTGGATTTGGTCGCGATGCCGACGGTCACATGGTTGCGGCGGGCGGCCTCGGCGAAGGGGACGAGATAGGCGACCGACTTGCCCACGCCCGTGCCCGCTTCGATGACGCGGTGCGTGCCCGTCGCGAGCGCATCGCGGACCTCGCAGGCCATGTCGACCTGCTCGGCACGGGGCTCGTAGCCCGGATACATGCGATTTACCAAGCCACCGGGGGCATAACACGCCTTGACATCGTCGGATGTGGGCATAAGCAGACCGGGAAGTTCATCGGCGTCCACGCGCTCCTCAGGCGCCTGCGCGCGCAGGACCTCTGTGCGCGCCGCAGCCAACGAGAAGATGCCGTCGGGATCCTCTCCCGCCAGATAGGAGAAGATCGGCCGGTAGCTCCAGGGAACATCCGGATGCATGTCCGCCAGGCGACGCATGAGGCCGCGCGGCAGGTCGGTCAGACCGACGAGCAGGATGCGCCACACGCCGCACAGCGCCTCGACATCGTCGATCGCACGGTGAGACACGGCGGCGCAGCCGAACAGCTCGGCCAGGTCGGCAAGCTTATGCGAACTCAGGCGCGGCAGGGCGATGCGCGACAGGGCAAGCGAGTCGATCCACACGTCGCTGACGCGCACCCCGCCTTTGACCGCTTCGATAAACGAACGGTCGAACGTGGCGTTATGCGCGATAACCGGACAGCCGCCCACGAACTCCTCGAGCATGGCCACCGCCTGTTCGGGGGTCGGCGCATGCGCGACATCGGCATCGGTGATGCTCGTCAGGCGTGTGATCTCCTCGGGGATGGGCATGCCGGGATGGACGAAAGTGTCAAAACGGTCAACGATCTCCCGCCCGCGCAGGCGGGCCGCGGCGATCTCGATCAGCTTGCTGTCCTGCACCGACAGGCCGGTCGTCTCGGTATCAAGAACGATGACATCTTCTTCTATCAGGCCAAACGTACGCGTGCGGGCGCGTTCGGCCAGCGTCTCGTACTGCTTGACGATGAAGTCGGGCGTTCCCGCCATCACCGCTTCGGCGACAGTTGTCACAGGGCGTCTCCGTATCTAGTTGCGTGCGGCGCGCGCGAGCGCCATATCGACAAGCTCGGCGCACACGTCGGAAAACTGCATGCCCGCATGGCGAACCTCGTCGGGGAACAGCGAGGTCTTGGTCATGCCCGGGATGGTGTTGGTCTCAAGGATCACCGGGCCGCGCTCGCCCACGATGAAGTCGCTGCGCGATATGCCGAAGCAACCGAGCGCGCGGTGCGCCATCTTCGCGAGCTGCTGGGCGCGGGCGTAGTTTTCCTCGCTCAGGCGTGCCGGGATGCGGTGGATGTCCTTGGGATCCACGTACTTCACGCTCAGATCGTAGAACTCGACATCCTCAGGGCAGCAGATCTCGACGATGGGCAGCGCGGTGAGCTCGGTATCGCCATACACGCCGACCGTGATCTCCGTGCCCTCGAGGCACTCCTCCACGAGCACCTTGTGATCGAACTCGAAGGCGCGCTCAATCGCATCGGCGAGGTCTTCGGCGCGGTCTACCTTGGAGACGCCGTAGCTCGAGCCGTTGTACGCCGGCTTGACGAACAGATGGGAGCCCAGCTCCGAAACGAGCTGCTGGACGTCATACGCCTCACCGCGCTTGAGCGCAGCGCCGCGCGCAATAGGAATGCCCGCGCGCTCGTACAGGACTTTGGAAAGCTCCTTGTCCATGCCGCACCCGCTCGCGAGCGGACCTGAGCCCGTGTAGGGAATGCCCAGGTACTCAAGGATGTGCTGGACCATGCCGTCCTCGCCGCCCACACCGTGGAGGGCAACGAACGCGACGTCGTAGGATGCGGCGCGCAGGCGCTCGATGAAGTCGCCATCGGCGGGGTCGAGCACATCGACCGCACCGTAACCCGCCTTGAGCAGGGCCTCCTGTGCATGGGCGCCCGACGAGAGCGAGACGTCGCGCTCCGCCGACGTTCCACCCGCCAGTACCGCGATCCGCATGTCGCTGCGCTGCTTGTTATCCATGGCCTGCGCTCCTTCGCACCCGAGGCGTCAACCGAGATGTTGTGTATCCGATGGGCGCGCACAATGTACGCCCCCTCCATGCAGTACCTTATTGTATAAGTATCGGGCTGGT
>CASEEY010000030.1 GCA_949287055.1 uncultured Collinsella sp. | reverse complement strand
CCGGTGAGCGCCTCGTCGCTCGCCGCCGCCCTCGAGTTCTCGCCGGGCGAGGCGGCGTCGCTCCTCGCTGAGCTCAAGGTGGTGTATGAAGAGGCAAAACGCGGCTTACAGCTGCGCGACGTCGCTGGCGGCTGGCGTCTGTTCACCCATCCCGCCTACCATGACCAGGTGGAGGCCTTCGTGCTGTCCTGGGACACGCAGAAGCTCTCCCAGGCGGCGCTCGAGACGCTTGCTGTCATCGCCTACCATCAGCCGGTGACGCGCGAGGCCGTCAAGGGCGTGCGCGGCGTGAACTCTGACGGCGTCATCTCGTCGCTCGTCGACAAAGGCCTCGTGCGCGAGCTCGGACGCGACGCGACGCGCGGAGGCGCCATCATGTACGGCACCACCAACGCGTTTCTCGAGAAATTCGGGCTGCGCAGCGTGAAGGACCTGCCCGATCTTGAGCAGTTCGCACCCGACGAGCAGACGCGTCGCTATATCCGCGAGCGCCTTTCGGGTCGCTCCATCCAAACCACCCTTGAGCAGACCGATGAGGAGCTCGAGGAAGAGCGCGACCTGATCGACATGGAAGACGGCGACGAGGATCTGTTCATTATCGGAAACTCCACGGACGATGATTTCGATGCATGAGGAAGAGAACGGCCGCGAGCGCATCGTCCCCATGCGGCTTCAGAAGTTCCTCGCTCGCTCCGGCGTAGCCAGCCGCCGCGGCTCAGAGGATCTGATGACCGCCGGACGGGTGCGCGTGAACGGGGAGGTCATCACGCAGCTCGGATCAAAGGTCGATCCAGCCGTCGACGTCGTCACCGTCGACGGGAATACGGTGACCCTCAACGACACACCCGCCTACATCATGCTCTACAAGCCTGCAGGCTATCTCACCACCATGAGCGATCCTCAGATGAGGCCGTGTGTCGCCGAGCTCGTACCCACCGGTGAGCATCCCGGGCTGTATCCGGTCGGCCGCCTGGACAAGGACACGACGGGCCTGCTTCTCTTCACGACCGACGGTGATTTAGGCCAGATGCTGCTTCATCCCTCGCACCATGTCGAGAAGACCTATCTTGCTCTCGTGGACGGAACGTTGTCCGATCGCGAGCTCGAACCCCTGCGGCGCGGCATCGTACTGGACGACGGACCGTGCAAGCCGGCTCGATGCCGTCTGCTCGGCGATGCGGAGGCACGCGCCACCTTTGGCGATCGCGTGGACCCCGCGTCGACCGCCGTCGAGATCAAGATCAGCGAAGGTCGCAAAAACCAGGTCAAGCGCATGATGAGCGCGGTTCATCATCCCGTTCTGCTCCTCCATCGCACCCGATTCGGACCGCTTGAGCTCACCGGCCTTCGCGTCGGGTCGTGGCGTGACCTGACGCGTGGGGAAGTAGAATCCCTCAAAGCCGCCACGCAAGAACCGCATGCCGCCGCCGTATCGGCGAGCCTCAAAGGAAAGGACCACGCATGATCATCGCCATCGACGGACCGGCTGGTTCCGGAAAGTCCACCATCGCCAACGAGCTGTCTCATGCCTTCGGGTTCGCAAAGCTCGACACCGGCGCCATGTACCGCACGGTCGCGTTCGTCTGCGCCGACCGCGGGGTCGATCTTGATGACGAGGGCGCTGTCACCGATATCGCCGACCACCTCGACATCAGCTTTGACACTGAGGCCGATCCCGTGCGCGTCTTTGCCGACGGACAGGAGGTCACCACCGAGATCCGCACGCCGCAGACCGATCGCATCGTCTCGAAGGTATCCGCCTATCCCGGCGTGCGCCACGCCCTGCTGGCATGCCAGCGCGCCTTTGCCCGCGATCGCGACGTCGTCGCCGAGGGTCGCGACATCGGCACGGTCGTGTTCCCCGATGCCGAACTCAAGGTGTTCCTGACGGCCGACCCGCGCGAGCGCGCCAAGCGCCGCGTGCTCCAGCGGCATCCGGGGGCTTCAATCGATGACGCTCGCATCGCGGCGGAGATCGAAGAGACGCTTGCCGATCTTACGCGCCGCGACGATCTTGACGCGCATCGCCAGACGGCGCCCTTGAAAGCTGCCGAGGACGCGGTCCACATCGATTCGACCGCCTACGGCATCGACGAGATCGTCGCCAAGATCGCCGAACTTTCCCGCACGAGGAGGGCCTGATGACGTTTTTCGGATCCACGAGCGAGGACTACTACGACAACGGCATGCGTGAGTATCCTGCGGCCGTGCGCGCCGGATACGCCGTCATTCTCGGCATCCTCTATGCGTTTACCAAGATCATGTGGCGCTGCCGTCTCGAGAACATCGAGGAGGTTCTCGACCGCACGGCTCCTCCGGGCGTCGTCATCATCTCCAATCACACGTCCATGGCGGAGGTCGTCGCCATCGTCGTCCTGCTGTGGAGGCGCGGGCGACTCGTGCGGCCGATCTTCAAGAGCGAATTCAACAAATCCGGCATCGTGCGCTGGTTCTTTGCGCGGGTGGGCGGCATCCCCGTCGACCGCGGCACGGCAGATATGAAGTCCCTGCGCCGTGCGAGCCATGCGCTCGGGCGCGGCGAGGACATCCTTATCTTCCCTGAGGGAACCCGTATCCGCACCGACGATCAGCCGGTCGAGGTGCACGGCGGATTCGCGATCATCGCGCAGATGGGGAAGGCCCCCGTCGTCCCGATGGCCGTCTGCGGCTTCCGCGACATCACCCCGGTCGGCCACCACGTGATGCGCCCGGTCAAATGCTGGATGAGGCTGTCTTCCGCCCTCGAGCTTGCGGATGCCCCCGACGAGCTCAAGCGGCGCGAGCGCACGCAGTGGCTCGAGGACACCGCTATCGAGCGGATGTACGCGATCCGCGACGAGCTGCGCGAAGAGCATCCCGGGAGGCGCTGAGCATGATCGAGCCCCGCATCGAAATCGCGGCGCGCGCAGGCGTCTGCTACGGCGTCGAGCGCGCGCTCGACATGGCACACGAGGCCGCCCAGAGCGCTCCAGCGCCCGTGAGAACCCTCGGACCGCTCATCCATAACCCGCTTGTCGTGAGCGAGCTTGCATCCGCCGGTGTCGATATGGCCGATACCGTTGATGACCTCCAAGGCGGAACCGTGATCATTCGCGCCCACGGCGTGGTGCCTGCGGTCATCGACCGCGCCCGCGCCGCCCAGATCAACGTTCTCGACGCCACCTGCCCCTACGTCAAGCGCGTCCATAGCGCCGCACAGAAGCTCGTCCGCGAGGGGTATCAGCTCATCGTGGTGGGGGAGAGCGGACACCCGGAGGTCGAGGGCATCGTCGGGCACGCCGGCGGCACCGCGCATGTCGTCTCGACCGCGCGCGACCTCGACGGCATCGATCTTGCCCGCCGCGTCGGCGTCGTCGTGCAGACGACCCAGACCATCGGCACGCTGCAAGCCATCGTTTCCGTGCTGGTCGCGCGCGCCGAGGAGGTCCGTGTCCTCAACACCATCTGCAGTGCGACCCAGGAGCGCCAGGAGGCTGCACGCGAGCTCGCCGGGCGCGCCGACGTCATGGTCGTCATCGGCGGCAAGAACTCGGGAAACACCCGTCGACTCGCGCAGATCTGCCAGGAGAGCTGTGAGCGCACCTATCATATCGAGGACAGCTCGGAGCTCGACGAGTCGTGGTTTCATACGTCCGGCCTGATCGGAATCACCGCCGGAGCCTCGACGCCTGCCAGCCATATCGATAAGACGGTCCATGCGATCGAGGAGATGATCGGTGGATCCGATGAACGCTGACGTGCAGCCTGAGGCCAACCCGAGCGTTCCGGCATACGCGCTCGACCGCGCCGACTACGCCCCGAGCGCGCCCATCGCGCCCGAAGGCGCCACCGTGAGCGGCGTCGCCCCCGAGTCTCCTGCTTGGGACGCGGGAATCGAGCCCGGGATGGTCGTGACGACGGTCAACGGGTCGGCCCTTGACGATATGATCACATGGCTGTGGGAATCCGATGACGACGAAGTCGACCTTGTCGTATATGACCCGCGCGATCGGACATCGACCCCGTGTACGCTTGAGCGGTATCCCGGAGAAGACTGGGGCATCGAGTTCGACGGTGCGATCTTTGACGCCATGCGGACCTGCGTGAACGCATGTGTCTTCTGCTTCATGACGATGCTTCCGCCGGGAAGCAGGGATTCGCTGAGCATCCGCGACGACGACTACCGCCTGTCGTTCCTTCAGGGCAATTTCGTCACGCTTACCAATATGACCGACGAGGATGTCGACCGCGTCATCCGCCTCGATCTTTCGCCGATGAACGTCTCGCTCCACGCGGTGACGCCCGCCGTGCGCCGCCGCGTCATGGGTAAAAACGAACACCGGGGTATCGAGGTGCTCGAACGCCTCATGGATGCAGGTATCGAGATCCACGCCCAGATCGTGCTGTGTCCGGGTATCAACGACGGGGAGGAGCTCGATCGCACCCTCGCGTACTGCGAGGCCCATGAGCAGATCACCAGCCTCGGCATCGTCCCGCTTGGCTTCACCCGCCACCAGAAGCGATTCAAGACATCGTATTCCGACGATCCGGACGCCGCACGTCAGGTGATCGAGCAGGTGCGCCCCTACCAGCTGCGGGCGCTTGAGCGCTTCGGCCGCCATACGTTCCAGATGTCCGATGAGTTCTACCTCGATGCCGACATCGAGGTGCCACCCGCCTCGTGGTATGACGGCTATCCGCAATACTACGACGGCATCGGGATGATCAGAAGCTATCTGGATGACACCGCGTCGCTTCTCGCGAACCATCGCAGCAGGCTAGCCGCGATCGGCCGTGCGCTGGCCGACAACGGTCTTGCCCTTGCGGTCGTATCCGGCACCTCAGCGGCATCAACGGTGGGCAGTCTGATCGAGGCGCCCGAGCTCGGAGGTACGGTCATCGCGATCCACAACGACTACTTCGGTGGCAACGTCGATGTGACCGGGCTCATCTGTGCCTGCGACCTGCTTGAGCAACTTCCCGGCGATCTGGTCAACGTTGTACTGATTCTGCCAAGCGTTATGTTCAACTCTGACGGGCTTACGCTGGACGGGTATCATGGAGACGATATTCGACGCGAGCTCGAGCGTCGGGGTGCACGGGTGCATATTGCCTCGACCATGCCCTTCGAGCTTGCTGACACCCTCGAACACGCGCTCGGGCTTTGCGGCCCGGGCCAGAGCGTCAAGGAGCAGCGCGTATGAAACCTATCGTAGCCGTCGTCGGCAGGCCGAATGTGGGCAAGTCGACGCTCGTGAACAGGATCGCCCAGACCTCCGAGGCCATCGTCCATGAGAGCCGTGGCGTCACGCGCGACCGCTCCTACTACGACGCCGAGTGGAACGGACGCGAATTCACGCTGGTCGACACCGGCGGCATCGAGCCGCTCAAAAGCGAGGACGTGTTCTCCGCACCGATCCGCGACCAGGCTCTCGCCGCCGCCGAGGAGGCCTGCGCCATCCTGTTTATCGTCGACGGGACAACCGGCATCACCGAGGAGGACGAGTCGGTCGCGCGCATGCTCAAGCGCATCAAGAAGCCTGTGTTCCTGCTGGTGAACAAACTCGACAACCCCGCCCGCGAAAACGACAATCTCTGGGAGTTCTATTCGCTCGGCGTGGGCGACCCGCTTCCCATCTCCGCCCTCCATGGCCATGGAACGGGCGACCTGCTCGACGAGGTCGTCGCGCTGTTCCCGGACGAGGACGAGCTAAACGACGAGCAGCCCGATGACGGCGCGCTGTCCATCGCGATCATCGGCCGTCCCAACGCCGGCAAATCGTCCCTGTTCAACAAGATGATCGGGTCGCAGCGGTCCATCGTCTCCGATGTCGCCGGCACGACGCGCGACGCCATCGATACCGTCGTCGAGCACAATGGACGCCTGTACCGCATGGTCGACACCGCCGGTATCCGCAAGAAGAGCACCGTGTACGAGAACATCGAGTACTACTCGATGGTGCGCGGCCTGCGGGCAATCGACCGCGCCGATGTCGCCCTGCTCGTCATCGACTCCTCGACGGGCATGACCGAGCAGGACCAAAAAGTCGCCAACATCGCCATCGAGCGCGGTTGCGCGCTGGTCATCCTGCTCAACAAGTGGGACCTTCTGACCGACGACAACGCTCGCGAGCACGTCATGGAATCGGTTGACCGTCGCCTCACGCTCGCTCCGTGGGCGAGCGTCCTGCGCATCTCCGCGCTGACCGGCCGCTCCATCGAGAAGATCTGGGCGCTCGCGGACGCCGCGGCCGCCGCCCGCTCGGCACGCGTCTCCACGTCGTCGCTCAACCGCCTGCTCACCGAGATGCGCGAATTCGGTCACACCGTCGTCGACGGCAAGCGCCGTCTGCGCATGCACTACGCCACGCAGACGGGCACCGAGCCGCCGACGTTCACCTTCTTCGTCAACCACACCGACCTCGTCAGCGATTCGTACCGTCGCTATATCGAGAACCGCATGCGCGAGGCGTTCGGTTTCGCCGGTACGCCCATCCGCCTGCGCTTCCGCAAGAAGGACACGCGCGACGCAAAGGGGGAGAAGTGATGGGTGCGGACGTCGTCATGATTCCGGGACCGGCGGTCGCAGCACTTGTCGCCTGCATCGTCGGCTCCTATCTCATCTGCGGCATCCCCTTCGGGCTCATCCTTGGCCGTATCATGGGCAATGTCGACATCCGCAAGTCGGGTTCCGGCAACATCGGCACCACCAACGCGCTCCGTGTCGCCGGGCCCAAGGTTGCGGCGGCCACCCTGCTGTTCGATGTCCTGAAGGGCGTTGTCTGCATCAACGTCTCCCGCATCGTCATCGCATCGATCGGATGGGGTGCCGCGCGCACCTTCGAGGCGGGGTCGGGTGAGGACTGGGTCATCGCCCTCGTTGCGCTGGCCTGCCTGTACGGCCATATCTTCTCGCCGTACCTCAAGTTCCACGGCGGCAAGGGTATCGCCACCGGCGTCGGAATCCTGTTCGGCTACTTCTGGCCCTTGGCGCTCGTGCATCTTGCCATCTTCATCGTGCTGGTGGCGATCACCCGCTATGTCTCCGTCGGCTCGATCGTCACGGCGGCGCTCGTTCCGGTCACGATGTTCATCGCCTTCCCCAAGATGAGCATCGTTGCACTCGGCATCTGGGCTCTGTTGGGATGGACGGTCGTGTGGGCCCACCGCTCCAACATCAGAAAACTTCGCGACGGCAACGAAAACAAGCTGTCGTTCTCCAAGAAGACCGACGGAAAGGAACGCGCATGATGAAGATCACCGTTATCGGTTCAGGCTCCTGGGGCACCGCGATCGCTGGGCAGGCCGCAGCCCGTGCCGACCAGGTCGTCGTGTGGTCCTTCGGCGGCGAGAGCGTCGATTGCATCAACAACGACCACAACAATCCGGTCTACCTCGGTGACTACGTGCTTCCCGACAACGTGCGCGCCACCGCGTCGTATGAGGAGGCGCTTGAGGGAACCCAGGGCGTCATTCTTGCCGTCCCCTCGCCGTTTTTGCGCTCCGTGCTTGAGGGCGCCGCGCCCTATATCCTGCCGGAGATGCCCGTGCTCACGCTCACCAAGGGCATCGAGGAGAAGACCGGCATGCTCATGTCCGATCTGGTCGCCGACTGCATCGGCCATCCCGAGCGCATCGCGGTGCTCGCCGGCCCCAATCACGCCGAAGAGGTCTGCCGCGGCGGCCTTTCCGCAGCCGTCATCGCCTGTGAAGACACCCAGGTTGCCGAGTTCTTCAAATCCGTGTTGCTTTCAGACCACTTCAGGATTTACATCGGCTCCGATCTCATCGGCGTTGAGATGTGCAGCGCCGTGAAGAACGTCATCGCCATCGTCTGCGGTTATCTTGCGGGCATGGGCTACGGCGACAACACGCTCGCGCTCGTCATGACTCGCGGCCTCGCCGAGATCAGCCGTCTCGTGCATGCGCGCGGCGGCTCCGCCATCACGTGCATGGGCCTTGCCGGCATGGGCGACCTCGTCGTCACCTGCACGTCGCGCCATTCGCGCAACCGCACGTTCGGCGAGTCCCTTGCACATGGCGGCACGCTCGAGGAGTACCAGGCGCGCACGCACATGGTCGTCGAGGGCGCGGTCGCCGCGAAGAGCGTCGCCGAGGTCGCGCGTAACCTGGGTGTCGACGCGCCGATCACCTTTGCACTCGAAGCCGTCCTGTGGCGCGGCGTATCCAAGGAGACGGTGTTCCAAGAGCTCATCGATCGTTTCCCGACCGAGGAGTTCTACGGCCTGAACGACTAGAGGAGACCTGTGATGAACGACTCCATCCTCATTTCCCCCTCGATCCTTGCAGCCGATTTCCTGAACCTCGGACGTGATATCGCCGCCATCTCCGACGCCGACTTCATCCATATCGACGTGATGGATGGGCATTTCGTACCCAACCTGTCGTATGGCACCACGATCGTCGAGGCCGTCAAGCGCGCCACCTCCGTGCCGCTCGACGTCCACATGATGGTCACCAACCCTGACGAGACGGCCCTGTGGTATGCCGACGCCGGCGCCGACCTGATCTCGGTCCATCGCGAGGCGGTGGACAACCTTTCCGCGCTCGCGGATCGCCTGCACGAGCGGGGCGTGAAGATCGGAGTCGTCATCAACCCCGCGACGCCCGTATCCGATCTTGAGGATGCCGTCGACGTCGTCGACCTTGTCCTCGTCATGAGCGTCAACCCTGGATTTGGGGGGCAGGGCTTCATCGACGCGACGTACGGCAAGCTTCGCGAGCTGCGCGAACTGTGCGATCGCCACGGTGTTTCGCCGCTCATCGAGGTCGACGGCGGTGTGAGCCTCTCGAACGCACGAGCCCTGGCCGCCGCCGGCGCCGATGTTCTGGTCGCCGGATCGGCCATCTTCAAGGCGCCCCAACCGGCTGCGGTCATCCGCGATATGCGCGAACTCTCCTCCATCGGTCGCACCAGCAGGAAAGATTGAATCGTGACCAACAATTCCATCCAACAGTACCGCGCGCTCGTGAACCTCGACTACGCGGCATCCACGCCCATGCGGCCCGAAGCCATCGAGGCCCAGCGCCGCTATGATGCGTCCGACATCGCCGGTGTGAACCCCAACTCGCTCCATACGCTCGGCCGCACGGCAGCCCGTGAACTTGAACGCGCCCGCCGCCGCGTCGCGGTGTCGCTCGGTGCGTCCGTGCGACCCAGCGAGATCGTCTTTACCGGGGGCGGAACGGAGGCAAACGTCCTCGCGCTCATGGGGATCGCCGAAGAGGTGCGCATGCGCGACCGCTCGCGTACACGCGTCATCACGAGCTCCATCGAGCACGATTCCATCCTCGATAACGTACCGATGTTGCGCGAGGCGGGTTTTACGGTCGATGTTATCGATCCGGACGCCTCCGGCGTCGTTCGGCCGGACGCGCTGTCGGCTGCCATCGACTCCGATGTCGCTCTTGTGTCCGTCATGGTCGCCAACAACGAGACGGGCGCCGTGCAGCCCATCGCCGACCTGGCGCGCATCGCGCACGATCACGGTGCCTTCATGCACACCGACGCCATCCAGGGCTATCTGCATATACCGCTCGATGTCGTACAGCTTGGCGTGGATGCCCTCTCACTTGCGGGCCACAAGGTCGGCGCACCCGTGGGCATCGGCGCCCTGTACCTGAAATCGCGCACTCCGGTAAAGCCGCGCTCCCACGGGGGAGGGCAGGAGTCGGGAAGGCGTCCCGGAACGCAGGACCTCCGCGCCATCGTCGCGCTTGCCGCCGTCGCCGACGCGCTCGCTCCGTCGGTGCATGAGGAGCATGGACGCCTGCTCGAGCTCGCCGACGCGCTCTATGCGCGCCTGAGCTCCCATCCGCGTATACGCTCCACCATCGAGCAGTGGGAGCGCACCGATCGCTTGCCGGGTATCGTCTCCGTGACCGTCGACGGCTTTGAATCCGAGGAGCTCATCTTGAAGCTCGATGCCGCGGGCTTCGAAGTCTCTGCCGCATCGGCCTGTTCGAGCGGAAGCCTCGACGCCAGCCACGTGCTTCTCGCCATGGGTATCCCACGCGAGCGCGCGCTCGGATCGCTGCGCATCTCGTTTGACGACCGCGTCGACCCCCAAGACCTTGATCGTTTCGCCGATTGCCTCCTATCGATTGCCGGGTGATGACCATGAACGTCAGAAATCTCGAGCGAGAGCTCCTCGAACAGTTCCCGGCATCCGATGCGGAGCCATGGGATCATGTGGGCATCGCATGCGGAGATTATGCCGCCGACGTCAAGCGCGTGGCCGTCGCCCTCGATGCCAACGAATACAGCGTTCGCGCCGCACACGATGCGGGAGCAAACGTCCTTGTCACGCACCATCCCGTATACCTGAAGGCGCCCGATGCCTTCGGTCCGAGCACCGCTGAACTTCCGTCCTGTTCTGCCGCCGCCTATACCGCAATTCGGCTCGGCGTGAGCGTCATGTCGTTTCACACCAATCTCGATCGCAGCATCGCCGCGCGCGTAAAGCTCCCTGCCCTCATGGGCATGACTGCGACCGCAAGCCTCGAACACACCGACGACCCCCTCGCCACCGGACTCGGCGCGCTGTGCAGAACCGACGCGGTGGCCCTCGGCGACCTCGCGCACAGGGCGGCAACGGCGTTCGGATGCGCCCCGCGCGTCTGGGGCGATGCGAATCGCGTCGTGCGGACCGTTGCGTTCCTCGGTGGTTCTCTGGGGGAGTTCGGCGAGGTCGCGGTGAAGAACGGAGCCGATGCGATCATCTGCGGCGAGGCGGGCTACCACGTCGCCCAAGACGTTGCCCAACGCGGATGCGCCGTCATCCTGCTCGGGCACGATCGCTCCGAGGAGCCCTTTGCCGAAATCTTGATGGAGGCCGTGGTACATGCGGGTATATCGGCACAAGACGTCTTTAGAATAGTCCCCCCACGACAGTGGTGGACCGCAACAGATAAGGAGCATTGATGAGCACGGGATCCATTCTCTTGAAGCTTCAGCAGGTCGATCTTTCGCTTGAGCGAGACCGCACGGAGCTGGCCTCCATGCCCGAGATCGCTGAGCTTGCCAAGAAGCGCCGCGCTTACCAGAAGCTCAAGGCCGACGCCACCAAGCTGTATGCCCAGCGAAAGGACCTCGAGACGTACCTGTCCGAGCTCGATCAGGACGAGTCCGATTGCCACGAGGATATCGCCATCGCCCAGCGCAAGGCGAACACCTCCGACTATCGTGAGGTGCAGCAGCTCGAAGTCGAGCTCTCCGCACTCGCCAAGAAGCTCGAGAAGATCGCCTTCGACCGTACGGGATATGAAAAGCAGCTTACCGAGCTCGTGTCCAAGCAGGAGTATCTCGAGGGGTATATCGCGAAGTTCGAGGACTCCATCGTCGCCGACACCAAGGCTGCCCGTACGAAGGCATCAGAGATTCAGAACCGCATAGATTCCCAGGAGCAGATGCGCGCATCTTTGGCCGCGCGTCTTGCTGACGATGTCGCACAGCGCTACGAGGCCGCGCTCAAGCGCTTCCGCGGCCTTGCCGTCGAGCGCCTGGAGGGCAACGTCCCTAGCGTTTGCCGCACGTCGCTGCAGGAATCCTCCATGTCTGACCTCGCGCATGAAAACGGCATCTGCGAATGCCCGTACTGCCATCGCATTCTCGTGCTCGACGCGGACGAGGAGGCATGATGCGCGCGCTGGTATGCGTCACCGGGTGCATTGCGGCCTATAAGGCGTGCGAGATCGTCCGACTCCTCCAGAAAAGCGACGTCGACGTCAAGGTCTGCATGACCGAGCACGCCACGCACTTCGTCGGTCCCACGACGTTTCGCGCCCTTACGCACCATAAGGTCGCCGTCGGCCTGTTCGACGATCCCGAGGATCCCATCCACCATATCTCGCTCGCTCAGTGGGCCGATATCGTGCTCGTAGCCCCTGCGACGGCGAACATCTTGGCCAAGATGGCTCACGGCATCGCTGACGACCTTATGTCCACGACCCTGCTTGCAACGCGGGCGCCCATCCTGATCGCCCCCGCCATGAATGCCGGTATGTGGGACGCGGCTGCCACCCAGGATAATGTTCGCATACTTGAGCAGCGCGGCGTCCACATGGTGCAGCCCGACGCCGGGTACCTCGCCTGCGGCGAGGTCGCCGCCGGCAGGCTCGCCGAACCCAACCGCATCGCACAGGCTGCGCTCGACCTGCTTCGAGGCGATCTTGACCTGTCAGGAGAGCACATCCTGATCACGGCAGGCGGAACCCGTGAGCCCATCGACCCCGTACGCTACATCGGCAACCGTTCGAGCGGCAAGATGGGCGTCGCCTTGGCCGATCAGGCCGCACGCGGCGGAGCCACCGTGACCCTTGTGCTCGGCCCCAGCACCGCACCCATTCCGCACGGCGTCAACGTCATTCATGTCGAGACCGCCGAACAGATGCGCAAGGCCGCCTGTGAGGCGTTTGATGACTGCACCATTGCCATCTGCGCCGCCGCCGTCGCCGACTATACGCCCCGCAATCCCGCCGACCACAAGCTCAAGAAATCGGTCGAGCACCTCGACCGCATCGAGCTTGTCGAAACCCGCGATATCCTGGCCGAGCTGTCCGCCAGAAAGGAAGATCGCGTCGTCATCGGCTTCGCGGCCGAAACGAACGACGTGGTCGCCTATGCTACCAGGAAACTTGCGACGAAGGGCTGCGACGCCATCGTCGCAAACGACGTCTCGCGTCCCGATTCCGGTTTTGGAAGCGACACCGACCAGGCGTGGTGGGTCGGCACCTCAGGCGCCGAAGAGCTTCCCTGCCTTGAGAAAACCGAGCTCGCCCGCATCATCCTACAGCGCGCGTTCGACCTGCGACACGCTCGCCACGCTGGCGTTTCACACGAAGCGTGAAGGTATCGCGAAAAAATGCGGCGAAACGCTTGCATCATTGAGCGGAGTTGAGTAAAGTATCCCTTGCTGTCAGCGAGACAGCATAGTGCTTCGGGACGTGGCGCAGCTTGGTAGCGCACTTGACTGGGGGTCAAGGGGTCGCTGGTTCGAATCCAGTCGTCCCGACCAGAAGCTTCAGGGCAGTCATACGGCTGCCCTTTTTGTTATTCGAGGGATACCCGCCGCACCATCGGGTATCATTCCTCTAGTGTGTTCGACTGTCACAGGGGAGCGACGTGGGTCTCAAGAAGAAGATCAAAAAAGAGCTGATCGGCACGTCCGATTACCCCTCCAATAAAATCTTCACCATCTCGAACTTCATTACCTTCACGCGCCTGATCCTCACTTTCGTCTTCCTCTATCTCTTCATCTACAACGAGAATCGCTATATCGCCCTTATCATCTATGCGATCGCCGCCTCCACGGACTGGCTCGATGGCCAGATTGCTCGCATGACCAAAACGGTCAGCTGGCTTGGCAAGCTCATGGACCCCGTCGTCGACCGTGCGCTGCTCTTCACCGGCGTGCTCGGTTTGGTCGGCAGGGGAGAGCTGCCCGTGTGGGTATGCGTTTTGATCATCGGACGCGATGTGTACCTTGCCGGCGGCAACATGATTGTCAGGCGCTTCCATCGCCGTCCCATCGACGTCGTCTATACCGGAAAGATCGCGACCGCCCTGCTCATGTCCGGATTTTCGCTCATGCTGCTCGGCCTGCCCATCATCGATGGCCCGACGTTCATTCAGGCCCCTTCCGGCATATTCCCGGGTCTCGATGGCCAGCCGGTGCCGCTTGGCATCTTCTTCGTGTACCTTGGCGTCGTCTTCTCGATGCTCACCGCGATCATCTATACGATCAAGGGGTCGCTCGCCATCCGTCGCGCGCGTCAGCATCCTGAAGAGGAGGATTTCGATTTCCTCAACCCCGAGATCGACGACTCGGATGAACCCTCCGCTGAAGCCGCCCCTGCGCGTCATGCTGGGGTAGAATAGGCTTAACCGTACACTTACGAACCGCCCCTATGATTCGGAGAGATACCATGACCGATATGCCGAACAACGCCGCCGGTTTCAGCCAGCCCGGAGACGCTACGTGCGTGTTCCGCATGCCCGTTGACGATGCGACCGTTCCTGACCTCATGAAGAGCATGGCCAGCCCGACGCCGGTGCTGACCATCATCAAGGGACCCCAGACGGGCAACACCTTCGAGCTCGAGGCCAACGAGACCACCATTGGTCGCGATCCCTCCAACAGCATCTTCCTGAACGACATGACGGTCTCGCGCGCGCACGCCAAGATCGTCCGCAACGCCGCCGGTGCGCTCATCGAGGACCTCGGATCCCTCAACGGCACGTGGGTCGACGGCGCGATCGTCAACTCCGCGCCGCTGCACGACGGTTCCTCCGTGCAGATCGGCACCTTTACCCTGATCTACCATGAGAGCCGCGCGGAGCGCATCGAAACCGGTGAGTAGCCTTGGCTGAACGCAGTTACCTGAGCATCGGCCAGGTCGTCAACTACCTGCGTGGCGCCTATCCTGATCTCTCCAACTCCAAGATCCGCTTTCTTGAAGACGAAGGCCTGATCACACCCCATCGTACGCCCAAGGGGTATCGCCAGTACTCCAAAGAGGATGTCGATCGTCTCGAGGTCATTCTGCACCTGCAGAAGACGCGCTACATGCCGCTCAACGTCATCAAACAGAAACTCGACAGCGCCACGGATCTGTCGACGCTCGCGTTTGAAGTCGGTTTGCTGTCCGACCTTCCGATGAAATCGGAACCCAAGGAAACCAAGCAGAAGCTCCATCCGATCGAGGATGTTCCCGATCTGCTTGGTGTCGAGATTTCGTTCATTCGTGCGCTTGCTGACAACGACCTCGTCCGCATCATACGCAGCCCTCAGAACCGCGAGCTTGTGGACGGTCGCGATTTCGAGATCATCCGTCTATGCTCTGAGCTCAACCGCTTCCATATCGAGCCGCGCAACCTGCGCCAGTACGTCACCTCCGCCAACCGCGAGTCCTCGATGTTCGAACAGGTGCTTATCGGCATGCTCGGCATGGACGACTCCGATGACGAGCGGAACCAGAAGCTCGAGCGCGCCTTCAAGAAGCTGCACGACCTCACCGACGGCGTGCATACCGCGCTGCTCAAGAACCGTGTCTTCGAATCGCTCAACGCCATCGTCGAGGACGCCGACCTCGATACGGTTGACGATGAGATTTC
>CASEEY010000029.1 GCA_949287055.1 uncultured Collinsella sp. | reverse complement strand
GCTGCAGCACTGGCAGTAGTAGCTCATGGGCATGTCGAAGAAGCGCTCGAGCGGCACGCCGAAGGTGACGCAGATGAGCTTGACCATGTCGATCCCGGGTGTCGTCTCGCCCTGCTCCCAGCGGCTCACGCACTGCCGCGTCACGTAGAGTCGACGCGCCATCTCTTCCTGCGTGATACCCGCCTCCTTGCGGATGGTCGCGATAGTGTCTTTCATGGGCATGGGGTTCCTCCTTGGTCGAACCTGTCTTGCAAGACCATTGTCACCGGGCGCCCGATGCCGTACAAGAAACAAGCCGTTGCGCGGATACCCGCCGACGAACATCCGCACTACGTGCCCAAAGCTTTACGAATTATCATCACGGCTCATGGCGCGGAAACCGTACGCGAGCTTTTCGAGATAGCCGATATCGAGGCAGATCGAAGTTGACGGATCGGCGTCGGCTTCCATCCAGCATGAGCCGAGATGGCGGCTTCTGAACGAAACCCAGATTCATCTCGATACCGACATATTCCCGCGCGCATCCTCACGGAAAAATCCGTTCCCGGAAAACCCCTTTCTTTCCCAAAAAAGTGAGCTACAGTAAACTTGAATTTGTTCACGTTGGCGTACTTTTGGTACGCACGAAGGGAGCTTTCATGAGCGCATTGAACTTTCTCAAGGGAACGCACGGTCTGCTGCTGGGAGCAGGAGTGGTCATCGGATCGATTGGCGTCAAGGTGCTGACAAGCGACTCAGCCAAACGCGTTTACGTCAAAGCCGTCGCGGCGGGCTTACGCGCCAAGAGCGCCTGCGAAGACACGCTCGAAAGCGCACGCGCCGAGGTGGACGACATCATCGCCGAAGCGAGCTACCTCAACGAGACGGCCTCCTGCCCCGATGCGCAGACGGATGCCGAGTCCTGCGAGCCCGCCCCCGTCGAAGCATAGAGCAGACCGTGAAGTACACCATAGACCACGAGTTGCCGCAGCGGATACGGCTGACCCTTACCGACCCTGTCTCCGCATCCGACGTCGCCGCTCTGGAGCCGATGCTCGCATCCTGGCCGGCATCGAGCGCGTGCGCGTCTACCCGCGCATACGCTCCGTCGCCATCTGGAGTCGCGACGAGGTGGCAAAAACGGCCCTGCTCGGAAGGCTGGATGCCCTCACGCCCGAACAGCTGAGCGCCGCGGGCGCCCAGACGTCCGGCGTCCCAGCGCCCGTCGATGTGCCCGTCGTCCGCAGCATCGCCCGTCTTGCCGGCTCCTACCTAATGCGTCGCTGGTTCATGCCGCCCGCACTTCGGACGATCTGGGCCAGCATCCACTATCTCGGCTTTTTACACGCCGGCTTGGCATCGCTCGCTCGCGGCAGACTGGACGTGCCGGTGCTCGACGCCTCGGCGATAGGTCTCTCGTTTGCCAAACGAGACCCCAAAACCGCCGCGAGCACCATGTTCCTGCTCGATCTGGGCGATGCGCTCGAGGACGCGACCCGCGCGAAATCCGAGCACGAGCTCATTCGCTCACTCATGGCGATCCCCCAGAACGCACGGCGTCTAGAGGATGGCGAAGAGGTCATCGTGCCCGCGCAGAGCCTCCGCGCGGGCGACCTCGTCGTGGCGCGCACCGGTATGCCGGTGTGCGTGGACGGCGTGGTGGAGCACGGCTTCGCCCTCGTCAACCAAGCGGCGCTCACCGGTGAGCCGCTCGCCGTGGAGCGCACTGTCGGCGACGACGTCTTCGCCGGAACCGCGGTGGAGGAAGGCGAGATCCTCATCCGCGTGGGCGCCGAGCCCGCCTCGACCAAACTGCGCTCCATCGTTAGCCTCGTCGAGGCGTCCGAAGCGCTCAAAAGCGGGGTGCAGACGCGCCGCGAAAACCTCGCTGACCGCTTCGTGCCATGGAACTTCCTGCTCGCGGGCATCGTCGCGGCAACGACCCGCAGCCTCACCAAGTCCTCCGCCGCCCTCATGGTCGACTACTCGTGCGCGCTCAAGCTGACTTCGTCCATCAGCGTGCTCGCGGCCATGCGGCAAAGCGCGCAGGAGGGTATGACCGTGAAGGGGGCCAAGCACTTCGAGGCGATCGCCGCCGCCGACACCATCGTGTTCGACAAGACGGGCACGCTCACCGAGGCCACGCCGCGTGTGGCGCGGGTGCTTGCTCTGGAACCTCACTGGACGGAAGACGAGGTTCTGCGCGTATCCGCCTGCTTGGAAGAGCATTTCCCCCATCCTGTGGCGCGTGCCGTAGTTGCCGCCGCGGCGGCACGCGGCCTCGAGCACCGTGAACGCCATGCCGAAGTTGCCTACATCGTGGCACACGGCATCGCCTCCGAGCTCGATGGCAAGCGCATCGTCATCGGGAGCAGGCATTTCGTGATGGAAGACGAGCACATCGGCGTCTCTCCCGAGACGGAAGAACTCGTCGAGCGCGAGCTCGAGGGCCTCTCCCCGCTCTACCTTGCTCAAGACGGCAAACTGGTAGGCGCCATCGGCATCGAGGACCCCCTGAAGCCCGGCGCATCCGAGGCGGTCGCCGCCCTGCGCGCGCAGGGCATACGCCACGTCATCATGCTCACCGGCGACAACGAGCGCACCGCCGCCCGCATCTCCGCCGAAGCGGGCATCACGGAGTTTCGCGCCAACCTCCTTCCCGAGGACAAGCACGCCTATGTGGAGGAGCTCGTGCGCCAGGGACGACACGTGATCATGGTGGGCGACGGCGTCAACGACGCCCCGGCGCTTTCAGCCTCCGATGTCGGCATCGCCATGGGCACAGGCACCGCCATCGCCCAGGAGGTAGCCGACATCACGCTCGCAACGGGCGACCTGAGTGCCGTCGTGCGCCTCCGCGAGCTGAGCTGCGCGCTCATGGGCCGCCTCGACCGCTCGTTCGCCGCCATCATGGGAATCAACTCCGCCCTGCTTGCAGCGGGTATCGCCGGCATCATCCAGCCCCAGACCTCCGCGCTGCTGCACAACGGGAGCACCATCGCGCTCGCCGCAAAGAGCGCTTGCCGGCTCTAAGCACAAGCATTTACCCCGTCCCACCAAACGCCCGGTCGCGCGCATGACACATAGCGTCATACGTGCGACCGGGCCATTCTGAAAGCTTCCCGGAGAACAGCTCGATGCGGAATTGAGGGCGGGGCGCCTCACGAACCGGCAGCCATCAAGAAGAAGAGCATCGCGGCGAACATGATGGTGAAGACCAGGTTGCTCCATCCGCCGAAAAGCACGCAGCGCGCCGGCTGCGGCACGTGCATCCACACGAGCCCGAAAAACGACATGACAATGGGCGTGAAGACCACGAACCATGCCGGAAACACCGTCTGCCCCAGCACGATGGCAATACCGAGCACAACAAAACCGAGGTACATCGGGGCGGTGGCCAGCCGCATGATGAGCATGATGTTGGAAGAAACCTCGTCATAGAGATCCTCGCGCCCCGCCCTGGCGATAATGGGGAGATAGACGTACTGCGCGTGATAGGCGCCCCCGCAGACGAGCGCGAAGGCGAGCAGCGCCGCGGCGATCCAGACAAGCCATGCATACGCGCCCTGAGCCGTGAAGGGAAGCGCTGCGAAGCCCGCGACATAGAGCGCCGCGGCAACGGGGCCGAGCGCACCCCCCGCTTTGATACGGCCGGCGGGCATATCGCGCATGATGCGCATATACGGCCTAAGCGAGCCGTCCATATCATACGTTCCGGTCGTGAAGTAAAGCAGCATATCGCCTGCGAACATCAAAAGCGAAGCGACGAAGCCGAGAACCAAAAGCAGGTGCATCAAGGGCATGGCGCCTCCTATCGCGAGAGCTCGCGCTCCTCTAGAGTAAGTCTAGTCTAACATACATCGGAAAACATGCGAGTTCTGGACGTCATCGAATCCCGCAACGTCCAGAACCCGCGCATTCATTGAGCGATGGCCCGCCTACAGCGCCCAGCTCGCGCTCTCGGTCTGCAGGCGCACCATACGGGCGAAAAGTCCGTCGCGCGCCATGAGTTCGGTAGGACTCCCCTGCTCGGCCACGCGGCCGCCTTCGAGCACCACGATCTTGTCCGCCGCCTGAACCGTGCACATGCGGTGGGCGATCACGATGACGGTCTTGCCGGCGAGCAGCCGGGAGAGCGCCTCCTGGACCTTCGTCTCGTTCTCAACATCCAAGCTCGCCGTCGCCTCGTCGAGCAACACGATCGGCGCATCCTTGAGCAGCGCGCGGGCGATGGAGATGCGCTGCCGCTCACCACCGGAGAGCTTGGAGCCGTTCTCACCGATCATCGTGTCGTAGCCTTCCGGCAGCCTGCTCACGAACTCGTCGCAATTGGCGGCACGGGCGGCAGCCAGCACCTCCTCGTCGGTGGCGCCATGCCTGCCCAGGCGGATATTGCCCATCACCGTATCGTCGAAGAGCAGCACGTCTTGGAAGACCACGGCAAAATCGCGCAGCAGGACCTCCGGGTCTATGGTCGCCACATCCACACCGCCAACGGTGACACGACCCGCACCAGCATCCCACAGGCGCGCCGCCAGACGCGCGCAGGTGGACTTGCCGGAACCGGAGGGCCCCACGAGCGCCGTGACCTCGCCCTCGCGCGCGGTAAACGTCACGTCGTCGAGCACCTTCTCGCCGCCGCCGTAGGAGAACAACACGTCCTCGAAGCGGATGTCATGGCCTGCCGGATTATAGGCCTCCGAGCCCTGCGCGAGCGGCTCCTCGAAAAAGCTCTTCATGCGCGCCGCCGCCGTCTTTGCCGAGAAAAGCTCCGCGATGAGCATGAGGCACTGGTCGAAAGGCGCGTAGATGCGGCTCACCACGATAAGGAAGGCGAACAGCGTCATGAACGTGCAGGAGCCCTCCAGGATGAAGGCGGCGCCGGCGAGAACCGTCGTCGCAAGGCCCAGACGCAACACGATCTGCGCGCCGTTCACGCAGACGCCGCAGGCGACCTCGGAGCGGGCCGCCTGACGCTCGGCGGCGTCTACGTCGGCGTGGATGTGCTCGAGGTAGCGGTCCTCCTGGTTGGTGGCCCGCACCTCGCGCACGCACTCGAGCGCCTCCTGGATGTCCTCAGAGGTGGCAAGGCCGCGCATGCGCGTCTTCTCCATCATGGGCTGGAGCGTGCGCCGCGCGCCGAAGAGGATGGCGAGCCCCACCGGACAGCTCCACAGCGACGCCAGCGCAAGCCGCCAGTCGAAGGCGAAAAGCCCCACCGCTGCCACGACGAGCGTGATGTAGGCGCCGTAGAGCTCGGGCAGCACATGGCTGTAGGCGTGCTCGGTGGTCTTGACGTCGGTCATGAGGGTCTCGGTGAGGTCGGCTAGGTCGCGGCGGCCGAAGAAGCCCAAGGGCAGCTTGCGCAGGCGCTCGGCCAGGCCGATCCGCTGCCTGCCGCTCTCCTTGTAGATGACGCCGTACTGGTAGTAGTAGGCCCAGTACTCGGTCACGAAGAGCACGACGGCGAAGACCGCGACGGCAAGCGCATAGGGAGCCGGCGCGGGCAGCGGCGCACCTTGCGTAAGGTGCGCCACGAGCGCCTCCATAAGCTGGTAGATGATGCCCACCCCGCCGAAGATGACGAGGTTCGAGGCCGCCGTCCACACGGCGCCGAGCTTGACGTTGCGCATGCCCTCGTCGGTGAGGGCGTATTTCTCCTGGATACTCATCTACTCCACCTCCTGGGCACTCGTGATGCGCCAGCTCACGGACCGCTCGTAGTCCGCCCACATGCGGGCGTACAGGCCGCCTGCGCGCAGCAGCTCGTCATGCGTGCCCTGCTCGACCACGCGGCCGGCGTCCAGCACCACGATCTTGTCGGCGTTCCGCACCGTGGAGAGACGGTGGGCGATCATGAGCACCGTGCGGGGCTCGCCATCGCGTCCACGTGCAAGCCGCCTGAAGGCCGCCTGGATCTTGACCTCGTTCTCAGGATCGGCGAAGGCAGTCGCCTCGTCGAGCACCACGACGGGCGCGTCCTTCAAAATCGCGCGGGCGATCATGAGGCGCTGCACCTCGCCTCCGGAAAGATGTGCTCCGCCGGTGCCCACAAGCGTGTCGACGCCCTGCGGCAGCTTTTCCAGAATGTCGGAGCACTGGGCCGCCTCGAGAGCGGCGAGCACCTCGTCGCGCGTCGCTTCGGGGCGCGCAGCGCGCACGTTTTCCAGCACCGTTTGCTTGAACGGCCTGTTCGCCTGAAATACGAACGCCACGCGGTCCATGAGGTCATGCGGATCCATATCGCGCACGTCCACGCCGCCGAGCTCAACACGCCCAGAGCTGACATCCCAGAAGCGCGGGACAAGGCTCGCCGCCGTGGTCTTGCCGCCGCCGGAGGGCCCCACGAGCGCCACGGTGGCGCCCGCCGGAACATCGAAGCTCGCGCGATCGAGCGCGGGCGCCTCCGCGCCCTCGTAGGTGAAGGAGACGTCCGCGAAGCGGATAGCGTTGCCCTGGGGCGTGCAGGGGTGCGCGGGCGCCGAGATGACGGGCGCGGCGAGCACCTCCTCCACGCGGGAGACCGCGTCAGCTGCGGACTGGAAGGCCTCGGACATGAACATCACGCGCGTGACCGCGGTGGGAACCACCGCCGCGAAGATCGCGTAGAACGCGAAGTTAGCGACGAAGCGCGCGAAGTCCCCCTCGCCCGGGGCGAGCAGAATCGCCGCGGGCACAAGGAAGATTGCGACGCCGTTGATGACCGTGAGCGAGAGCGACTGCGGCGTCTGGCACCATTTGACCGCATAGTCCTGCGCGAGGCGGGTGAACTCGTCGATGGCGTCGTGAAACGCCTTGAACGAATAGACTGTCTGCTGGAACACCTTGACCACGGGGATGCCGCGCACGTATTCGGTGCCTGTCTTATTCATCTTGACGAGCGACTCCATGTAGCGCGTCATGAAGTCCATGCCGCGACCGCCCATCATGTAGAAGATGCAGCCGAGCGAAACGACCACCGACGCCAGGCACGCAAGACCGAGCCGCCAATCGAACACGAGGAACAGGGCCAGCATGCCGAGGATCATGGCCACGGACCCCGCCGTATCTGGCAGCTTGTGGGCGAGCAGGCCCTCGGTCTCCGCGGCGCAGCCGTCCACGACACGTCGCAGCGCGCCGCTCGCATGGGTATCGAAATACCCCAAGCTCGCGTGCATGAGGTGGTCCGTGGTGCGTTTGCGCATGTTGGACGCACAGCGGAACGCCGCGAGATGCGTGCACATGAGTCCCGCGAAGTACAGCAGGATACTCGCGACCGAAAGCCCGAACGCCCACCAGCCGTAGACGGCGATTCCCGTGGCGGCGCTCCAGTCGGGCGCCACGGCTATCAGGTCGCGCGCCACGAGCCAGATGCAGATGTACGGACCGAAGCTTATGAGCATCGACGCCGCCGAGAGCGCGCACCCGATGTAGGTGAGCGCGCGGCGCGGGCCTGCGAACGAAAGCAGCCGTCCGATGGCGCCCTTACTGCGCGCGTTACCCGCGGTGGCAGCCTGCGAATCAGACATATCGTCCCCCTAACCTATCGGTTTCTTGATTGGCAATCCCGTGCACCGTATCATGTTGTACGTACTGTGTTAGTCGTGGTTAACTGCAATGAGACGAACTCGCAAAAGGGGTGGACGTTTCCTCAAGATGATCGGCGTGAAGGACATGCCCCGTGAGCTCATCGCGCTCTTCGAACCGCAAGCGGAGCAACTTGGCATACAGCTCGAACAATATGGCGGCATCTGGACGGGGGCCGCCACAGGCGGTGCCGCGCGCGGGACGATGTGGCTCCACGCGCCCTCACCGTACTGCCTCGTGCTCAGCCACGACGTCACGCCATGCAACGACATGCCCCTGTTCGAAGGGTCGTTAGGGCCCTACGCCTGCGTCTGCACGCTGGGCGAGGACGCGCTCGCCTGCTCGAAGGACTGCGGCCTTGCCATCAGGCCCATCGGACGCGCGCTCCACGGTTGTCACACGCAGACCGAGCTTGCCACGTTCGTCGAGCTCGAGCCCCGCTCGCTATCAAGCAGCTTGGTTGCGGGGCATACGTATCGCTCGCAATCCATCATCATGCTGCCCGAATTCTTCGACGAGCTGGACCGGCGCTACCCTGGGGAGTACCGGGGCCTCTTCCCTTTGTTCGACGGGGCATGGGGTGCAGCCGCCGAGCGCGCCATCAGACGCGCCCTCGCCGACATACCCGCACGCCCTCCCCTTCATCCCGGCGGCGAACTGGGACTCCTGTCGACCGTCACCGCCCTGATTGCCTCGCTTTCGGCAGACCGCCCCCCTGCTGCTGCCGAACCCGAAACGGAAGCGCTCGCGCTGCGCGCACAGGAACTCATTTCCGAGGCAATCGAAGCAGGCAATGCGCCGCCATCCATCGATAGCGTGGCGAAGAGACTGTATGTAAGCCGCTCCCGACTCTGCGAGACGTTCCGGCACGTGACCGGGCAGAGCATGGGTTCATACGGTCGGCAGCTAAGGCTGGAACGCGCTTGCCGCCTCCTCGAGGACGAACGCCTTGCCATCGGCGAGGTTGCGGAACTCCTCGGTTACCCGACTCCGTCCGCATTCTGCCACGCGTTCTCGAGCGCCATGGGAACATCCCCGCAAAAGTGGAGAGAGTCCTGAGTGTCGTCGAGCAGAAAGCGCCCACGCCCTTCCTCATCTGAATGACAGACGCACTTGAGCGTTTCTGAATACATGAGCGCCATCATCTGTAATGGTGGCACAGCAGCTTCACCCAACTCAAATCGTTTTACCGCCATTGGCGGTATAATAGTGGCGGTAAAAGGAGGAAGCATGGCCTATACGCCACCCTTTGAGCTAACAACTGAAATCAGCAACCTTTGCCTTGAAATCGCTGAACTTGTTGGGGCGCTCCATCCGAACTCTGAGCTCAGCACCAACCCGACGCTGCATCGGAAGCTTCGAATTCGCACCATCCGCTCGTCGCTCATGATCGAAGGAAACACGCTCTCAGAGGAAGCAGTGACCGCCATCATGGACGGTAGGCGTGTGCTCGGTCCCGCCAAGGACATCCTCGAGGTCGAAAACGCCCAGCGCGCCTACGCTTTGGCACCCACACTCGACCCCTACCGTGTGGACGACCTGCTTCATGCGCATCGCATCATGATGGAAGGGCTTGTCGAGGGCGCCGGGTGCTTCCGCACAAATAACGTCGGCGTTTTCGATGGGGACGATCTTATCCACGCGGGGACACCGGCGAGCTATGTTCCCAACGTCATCGCCGACCTCTTCGAATGGCTCTCCTCAACCGACCTCCATCCGCTACTCTCCTCCTGTATCTTTCATTACGAATTCGAGTTCATACACCCGTTCGCCGACGGAAACGGCAGAACGGGCAGGTTGTGGCACACGATGCTTCTGGCCCGATGGCGACCCGTACTCGCATGGCTGCCCATCGAAAGCGTCATCCGAGAACGTCAGCAAGGTTACTACGCAGCGCTCGCCCAATCGAACCGCGACGGTTCATCGGAGGCGTTCGTGTTGTTCATGCTGGAAATTATCCGTGACACGCTGCTTCCCTTCGCACATCCGGGCGGAAAAGCGGATATACAGAGACGACAGGCGCTCTCTTTCTTCGCAGAAAACTCGACGGGAACGGTCTCCGAACTGGCAGAGGCACTCGGTTGCTCCAAGCGCTCAGCCGAGCGCATCGTGGCAAAACTGCGTAAAGACGGCCTGCTTGAACGCGAGGGCGGCGCGCGTGGCGGCAAGTGGATCGTCTTAAAGGATTAAGACGGGCGCCTCTTCAGGCGGTTCTTCAAAACTAGCGACTCTCTTATGGGCGCCTCATCCCTCGACCGCATCCGCGCCATTCCTATCTAGGATTGCATCGACGAGACCGCCCCGAAGTGGTGAGCATGTGGCGTAGCCTATTTCGTCGATGCCACCCCCATCACTGTTGATGGCAAGCAATTCCAAGACACCGTCAAGGTCGTTCGCATGTGGACGCTTTACAAGGGCATCCGGTAGGGGCACCGTTCCTCATGCTGGCAGTCCGCTAGCAACCTCCCGCCGCACGCGCTTGGGCAGCTTGGCGAAGACCAGCTCGTAGCTCATATCGCAGAGGTCGAGCACCAGATCTTCCGGCAGATCGGCATCAAGATCGACGGAGATCCAGGTCATCCCGTCGGAATAGTAGCCGGGAAGCACCGCCTCCGGATACTCGGCACGCAGCTCGCAAATGCGGTCGGGATCGCACTTGAACGACAGGAGATGGCGCCCCGCGTAGGGCGGCTTCGCATCGGGCGAGGCGGTGAACTCACAGGCGAACTGCCTGCCGCCCACCCAGTACACCATCCAGCCCCACTTCTCGTGGAAGGCCTTGGTTGCGCCGGGGCGCGAGAGCAGGCGGGCATCTATGCGCGAGAGGTCCATAGCGCGTCTCCTTCGGCTGGACTCACGCCCCGATTATACCGGGCGTGCCGCCGGCCCCGACGTACTCCATGGGATATGAAGGCGGTCGGAGCTCGGACGAAGGGCTCCCCCTCGGGCGCTCTCGTCACGCCCGCCGAGCGGGAGCGTCATCACGGCCTCCCTGTCGTCGCCGGAGACCTCCCGGAAGCCGAGCCGCTCGTAGAGGCACGCGGCGGGGTTGGAACGCTGCACCGAAAGCGACAGCGCGGGATAGCCGAGCTCTGAGCACCGCTCGATGAGGGAGAAGAGCAAGGCGGTCCCCAACCCGCGGCCGCGATGGCCCGGCAGGACGGAGACGGCGAGCTCCGGCACGCCGTCCCCCGCGAAGCCGTAGCCGCGCATGAGGCGCGCCCAGGCGGCCCCCACGACCTCGCCGCCCTCCTCGGCGCAGACGGCGACGTCGCCGGCTCGACCGAAACCCTCGACGTAGGCGCGCAGCGCCGGGCCCGCGGTCACGGAGCGCGGCGGGCGCGGCTCTCCCGGCTCGGTATGAATCGCCTGGTACAGGAACTCGTCCAGCAGCCCGTACTCACCGGGCAGCATCTCCCTGATTCTCGACATGGCTGTCCCTCCATCCGATAGCGAAAGCTTCAGGCGTCATCGGCTAGAGGTCTGTCGTCATGCGCGCCTCCTCGGGAAGGGACATCTGAGGTAATTCTACCCGTGACAAGACAGTAGACACGTGCAAGCATGGAACACGCCTGCTCGTATCTGGACAATAACGATTGACGTACGTTGTTGCGTACGTTAATATCAACGTACGCAACAACGTACGTTAGGAGCAGCAATGACCTCAATCAGCGCAACCGCCCTGCGCAAGGATCTCTACAACATCATCGCCCAGACCAACGAGAACTGCACGCCCATCGCCATCACCAACACCAAGGGCAAGGGGGCAGTGCTCGTGGGCGAGGACGAGTGGGCCGCCATCGAGGAGACCCTCTACCTCATGGGCATTCCCGGCATGGCGCAGTCGCTGATCGACGGCCGAGATGCCCCCATCGAGGAATGCGTTGACGAGAGCTCCCTGGAGTGGTGAGCATGTGGCACGTCGTCTTCACCAAACAGGCAGCCAAAGATGCAAAAATGCTTAAGGCAGCAGGACTGGAGAAAAAGGGCAAGCAACTCGTTGAAGTTGTGCGCGTCAACCCGTTTGCAACGCCTCCCGCCTTTGAGGGCCTTGTCGGCAGCCTCGAAGGACTCTATTCGCGGCGCATCTCTCTGCAGCATCGTTTTGTTTACAACGTCGATGCCACACCCGTCACTGTTGATGGCAAGCAGTTTCAGGGCACAGTCAAGGTCGTACGCATGTGGACGCATTACGAGGGGGTCCGGTAGGGCACCGGCCATCATGGCGCGGGGCAGCGGGGCGAGGCCGCGCCTACCCGCGGCGGCTCCACCCGATCGCCCAGAACGCGAGGAACGAGACCGCAACACTCACGACGGCGATCCACCTGCGCGGCGTGACGGAGTTGCCCGTCGTGGCGCTGAGAATGACAACGAGTGCGACCCAAAGCGCCGGCGATGACGGTAACCTCGACCGCCCCCAGCGCTATCGCAAAGGCCTTCCTCTGCTGCTCGCCCTTCTCGACCATCTCGCGCATCTCGTCCACGTCCCCTCTCACCATCTCGTCTATCGTGGTGCCGAAGAGGTTCGCGAGCAGGAGCATGCTCTGGACGTCGGGCAGGGTTTTGCTCGTCTCCCAGTGCGAGATCGTGACGCGGGTCACGTAGAGCCTCTGCGCGAGCTCCTCCTGGGAGAGCCCGAGCCGCTGCCGCCGCTCCTTGATCTGGTTGCCGATGTCCATATGCGCTTCCTCATACCTCGCGGCCTCTCCGACACCCCGAACGTAGCCGAGGGGCGTCCACGGTGCAGTATAAAGTGGTTTACAAGCGTGATTACCTGCAATAATAAGTTCGACTATCCATGCGTCTCAGAGGGGCTCACGTGACCAAGACCCTGTACCTCATCGGCGGCCCCATGGGCGTGGGCAAGACTACCGTCTGCCGCGAGCTCAATCGGATGCTGCCCGCCTCCGTCATGCTCGACGGGGACTGGTGCTGGTGCGCCGACCCGTTCCAAGTGACAGAGGAAACCAAAGGTATGGTGCTCGATGGCATCTGTCACCTGCTCGGCAACTTCCTGCGCTGCAGCGCATACGAGAACGTCATCCTCTGCTGGGTCATGCACGAGCGTGCGATCATCGATGAAATACTTAGCCGGCTGCCTATCGAGGAGTGCGGCGCCGAGGTCCGCACCGTCTCCCTAGTTGCGCACGAGGACGATTTGCGCCGCCGCATCGAGGGGGATGTGCGCGCGGGCGTGCGTGACAAAGGAGCGATTGCGCGGTCGCTCTCCTACCTTCCGCGCTACCGCCACCTTGACACCGAGCTCATGGACACCACCGGTATCACGCCGCGCGAGGTCGCCGCACGTATCGCCAAGACGCGCAGGTAGACGCCTCACCCTTGGGAGATTGAACGCGGAGGCTTACGCCGAGAGCGCGGCCTCCAGCTCGTCGACGGTCGCAAGCACCGAGCCGTAGCACTTCTCGCAATGCTCGAGCGCGCCCTCCTGCGTTCCGCAGAGGAAGGTCATGGTGGCGTCGGTCACCACGATCGAGTCGTAGTTGTTGAAGTAGGCGTCGGCAAGCGTGTGCAGCACGCAGATGTTGGTGTCGGCGCCGACGGCGATGACGCAGGTGACGCCCAGCTCGCGAAGCGTCAGGTCGAGATCCGTCTGGAAGAAGCCCGAGTAGCGGCGCTTGGGGATGACGATGTCCGAGTCGGCACGCTCGATCTCCGGGAAGATGCGCATGGCGCCGGCGATGCCGTGCTCGCCCCAAAGCTCCAGCTCGCGGTCGAGCCCGGGAACGTGCGCGTCGTTGCAGAAGATGACAGGGATGCCGGCAGCGTGACAGGCGGCGACCGAGCGCGCCACGGCGGCGCGGTAGGCACCGGTCGTGGTCTCCGGATCGTAGAGCGTGTCGTCACCCGTCGCCTCGATAGCGTCGATAACCAGCAGCGCGGTCTTGTTCTTATCGATCTGCATGTCTGTTCCCTTCACGTGTCTTCACGGGACCTTCCATCAACCAGCGCGCCTATACAAGCTCCGCCTAGCGAGCTGGAACATCAACCCCCATCTTAGCGCCCCATCAGCTTCTCGATGTCGTGCGCAATGACAAGTTAGCGCCAGGTTCATTCTTGTCGACAAGATTGAACCTGGCGCCATCCTGTCGAATGGGTTGACCGGAACACGTCCCCAACCAACCCCGATCTAATGGCCGCGACAGCGACACAAGGATATGCGTACGCATAAAACCGTCCCGATATCCGATTGTCTTATGCGTACGCATAACCGTCGAAGGAGAGTCTATGCGCGTCACCACTATGGCAGAACTCGGCTTCCTTATCCGGGAGGAGCGCCTGCGCCAGAAGCTCACGCAAACCGATCTCGCGGAGATCTCGGGCGTCGGCATCACCTTCATATCGCAGCTCGAGAACGGCAAGGAAACCGTCGAGATGGGACGCGCGGTCAGGGTCCTCACCATGCTCGGCATCGACCTCTATGCGGAACGGAGGGGCAGATGGCCGAAATCGTCGTCGCGCGGCCTTTGCGCCATGCGGCGCACGTGTTTGCCCCTATGCCTCGGTCTGGCAGACCCGCATGCACAGCAGGCAGTAGGCGGCCAAGATGCACAGCGTGAAGGCCAGGGTGCCTCCGGCAAGAGGCAGGAAACCCTCCGCCCCGAACATAACCGAGAGCACGCCGATGAGGACGAAGCCGAAGATGCAGTGCGCGCACGCGATCGCCGTCGGCAGCGCGAAGCTCGCCCCCACCTGGACGTGCACCGAGGCACGGCGCATGCCCTCCGGCGTCCCGAGCACCGCAAGCGTCCGGTACGAGCGCCCGGCCTCGGATGCCTGGGCAAGCTGCTGCAGGGCAAGCACCGCAGCCGCGGCGACGAGAAACGCCGCGCCGTAGAACACACAGGAGTAGGCGACGGGCTGCAGGGCCTGGGCACTCTGTTCGAGAGAGCCGGCGCGCAGGCCGACGCTGAACGCAAGCCCCGCGAGCGTCATACACATCGATGCCGCCAGAAGCACGCACTCGGCCGCCATGGCCATGGCGCCGCTTTCGGCACGGGCCTCGAGCTGGCGCACCGTGAACGGCGCGACGCCTGCCCAGTAGCGCTCGGGACGACAGCGCAGCCGTTCAGGCACGGTCGCATACAGGACGCGGATGAGGAAGTAGGACCCGAACAGCGCGACGAAGCCCATGGGGATGATGAAGACGATGAAGTAGCCGGGTTGGAGCAGGCACACGCCCCATACAAGCGCGAGAAGGATCGCGGCGGCGATCTTCTGGACGCGAAGCGACCGGACACCGGCAAGACGCCGCTTTTCGGGAACCCTGTCGGCGTGGATCAACTCGACGATTGGGCGCTTGCACACGCCGCGCACCGACGCTGCCGCCGCGATGGCGCTGATGACGAGAAACGAGCAGGCGCACTGCAGCGCCGAAGCGGCGGAGAACACGAGGGCGGGGCGCCAGGGCACCCCGAACACGAACGCCGCCACGAGCGAGAACGCCGGCGAGAGCGCCCAACCCAGAAGAAGCCCGCATGCGAGCGCGACCGTTCCGACGAGCGCGCACTCGGTCGCCAGCACGGCGGCTACACCACGTGGCCTAAGACCCACGATCAGATAGAGCCCGAACTCCCGCTTGCGCCTGCGCAGCAAAAACATGTTGGCGTAGCCCAGAAGGAAGCAGAAGATGACGTCGATGAACACGGCGAACGCCTGGAGCACCTCCCCTGCCTTTGCAAACGAGGCACGCTGGTCGGGCGTAAGGTCGAGGGCGAGCAGGTAGTCGGTCGAGGCCAGAAACGAGTACAGCAGGCAGGCAGCAAACGCGAGCGTGACGAAGTAGATCGAGAAATCGGAAATCGCGAACGCTGCGCCGAACATTGCCGCAGGCGAGCTTGATGGTGAGCATGGAACCCTTCCGTCGTACGGAGCATTGCCACCATTCTCCGCAGCGACTAAAAGGCGTGCCATCGATTCGGCTTACATGTGGCTTACGTCTGTGTAAGGTTGGTCCCCGTTGGAATAGGTTGAACGGAACACGTCCCCAACCAACCCATCATCTCGCGGTAGCGGGCGTCATCGCCTGCGAATGCGCGCCACTCGGGTGAGAGCAGCCGCTCGGCAACGCCCTGGCGCATGATGGCCTGCAGTTGAGCTGCCTGCCGCCCCTTGTGCTCTGCCCACGCCTCGCCCGCGCGGGCGGGATCGAGCCGCCCGGCAACACGGTCCCACAGCGGGGATTCCGTAAGATCCGCGCTTTCTGAATCGACGCGCTCCATCGCAGCGACAGCGCGGCGAAGTGCCTCAAGGGCAGCCTCCTTCTCGCCCGCGTCCCGCAGCGTCTCGGCCACCTCGAACTGCACCGTCACAAGGTAATACGGGTTTACCGTCACCATATCCAATGCGCAGAACGTCGCCTCGGCGGCCTTGCCGGCAGCGCATGCGAATGCCGCATCACCGCGCATCCCCACCTCCTGCAGAAGCGACGAGAGCACGAAATTCGCCGCGCGCAAGCGCTCCATCTGGAGGAGATCGAGGGCGTCATCGTCGCGGCCAAGCTTGCGGTACGCCGACGCCAGAAGCATCGTGGGGGCGCCCTCGTCCTGACGGCGCACGAGCTGCTCCAGAAGCGCCGCAGCATCCTCGTAGCGCTCCGCCTGGAACAGCGTCGTCGCCTTCTGCTGTCGCGCAAGATACGGCGTCGCGGGGTCATCGGAGGTCCCGAGCACGCGGTCGAGCAGCATCAGCGCCTCGTCGATGAGCGCCGCAGGGGCAAGCTCCCCTTCGGACTCGCCGTCCCTCTTGCACGCAGGCACAAAAGGCGTCGCCATGCCGCCCGCCCACATCGTCAGAAGCGAAGTCAGCATGAGCAGCAGGTTCGCATCCGAATAGTGCGCGGCGGCAAGCTCGCGCAGGCGAGCGTGCGCCGCGACGAGGTCTTTCTCTCCCAGCGCATAGACCTCGGCGTACCGTGCGGCGGATTCCTCCTGGGTCAGCTCGTCGTGCCAGTCGAACAGCTCGTCCAGCGTGAGCGAGAAGTACGCGGCGATACGCGGCAGCAGGCCGACATCCGGCATGCTCTGCCCGAGCTCCCACTTGGACACCGCCGCCTTCGACACGCCCAGATGATCTGCCAGCTGTTCCTGCGTGATACCGACCCGACGGCGCTCGCGCGCGATGGTGCGTCCGATGTTGACCACGGTGTTCATGATGCGCTCCCTCGTTGCAGGCTGCTGAATGGCTGACGGTCGCCATCGCAAACATGAAATGGGTTGAACGGAACACGTCCCCAACCAACCCATCTTCAGTATGCAGTCGCGCGCCGGTTGAATCAAAGGAGCGCTGGTTGACCCATTGGCACGGCGCGTCAACCGACACGTGACCGTATCGACAGGAAGGAGGCTCGATCGATTAACCTCACCCGCGGAATCAGCCCTCCCGCGGAGCGACAAGCCACGTGCCGAGCAACATGAGGATGAGCGCAAAAACGAACGATGGCGCAAGCGGCGTGCGGAACAGCACGAACGCCAATGCGCTGCCTATGAACGGGTTCACCGCGTAAAACGCGCTCGTGCGCGCCGCACCCAGATCGCGCTGGGCACGCACGTAACAGGCAATCGACAGTCCGTATGCGACGAATCCCAACAGGAGCGCAAGTCCCGCGTCGACGAGCGTCGGCACCGCATCGCCCGCGCCAAGCGCCACGATGAGCGCACCTGCACCGGAGCCCCAGCCCTTGATGATGACGATGTGGGCGGGGTCGCACCCCGACAATCTGTTCGTGCAGTTGTTCTCGATGCCCCAGCACACGCATGCCGCGAGCGTCAGGAGGGAGCCGACGGAGAACCCCCATGCATCCGCATCCCACGACAAAAGGACGCACGCCAGGGTAATGGCGCCGATGCCCGCCGCCGTGCGCGCCGCCACCCGCTCACCGAACGCCAGGCGGGCGATAAGGGCGGTCGCCACGATCTCGAAGTTGTTCAGCAGCGACACGCTTTCCGCCGATGAGCGGGAGAGGCCCGCCATGAGCAGCAAAGGGGCAGCGATGTCGAGCGCGACCATCGCCGCCACATACGGGATATCGGCACGCTCAAGCGGTCTCCCGCGAGCTGCCGCCTCATCACCTCGCATGGCACGCGCAAACGCCAACACCGTCATGCCGGCACCTGCCCCCAGATACAACAGCGCCGCCATCATGTTCGGCGCGATATCCGCAAGCAGCACTTTGGAAAACGGCGTGCTCAGCGCATAGAGCGCCGCGGCGGCGAGGGCGGCAGCAACGCTTCGTCCCGCGCGGCCAGCTCCCATATGCCACCCCCTGTTTCCGAACAAACTGTTCTATAGTTACGATACCGTCCGATAGCGACGGCGCTGCGGGACACCTCGCAGCAGGTGTTCCGTACCGAACAATTCGCCCGATATGTGCCGCATCTTCGTAAGGACCTCCCATGGATCGCAGATTCGACCGAACCGAACGCGCTATCGCGAAAGCCTTTACCGAGCTCCTTTGCACCTCGAGCTACGCATCGATCACCACCTCTGAGGTCATCGAACGCGCAGGTATAGGACGAAGCACGTTCTATGCGCACTACCACGGCAAAGACGACGTCCTGCGCGCCGTCGTCCAATCGATCTGCGACCATGTCCTCTCGCCGGTCGGTCCGGAGTCCGGGCACGACTTCAGCGGCCACCATACGAGCGAAGCGCTCATCGAGCACACGCTCCTGCATCTCCGCGAACGCGAATCGGGCATACGCGCCCTCGTCTTCAGCGACAGCGCCGACGTGCTCGCCCGCTACCTGCGCGAGCAGCTCGTCGCCC
>CASEEY010000028.1 GCA_949287055.1 uncultured Collinsella sp. | reverse complement strand
GCCGAATGGGTTGGATGGAACACGTCCCCAAATGACCCGTCATGCCACGGCGGCATAGGCGCATGCATGCTTTCAATTGGATTGGTTACCCGGGCCGTAGCACCATATACTCAGGGCCGAATTCGGTCCCGAGTGAACAAGCGAACGGCAGGGAGGACACCATGAACGCAGCCGATCAGGAAGCCATCGAGCGTGCGACCAAGCGGTTCGGCGAGCTGATCGCCGGCGAGCTCGAGCGCATCGAGCGCGTGCGCCAGGACGGCACACCCAAGGATTACACGAAGCTCGACCACATCACCATCGGCATTCTGCCCGGTGACGGCATCGGTCCCACCATCGTTGCCCAGGCGGTCCGTGTGCTCGAGTGCCTGCTCGCCGACCAGATTGAGTCCGGTCGCGTCGAGCTCCGCCACATCGAGGGCCTGACCATCGAGCGCCGCGCCGCACTCGGCGAGTCGCTGCCGCAGGACGTCCTGGACGCCGCCCTCGAGTGCGACGTGCTGCTCAAGGGCCCGCTCACCACGCCGCGCCCCGGCGACCCGTATCCCAACCTCGTGAGCGCCAACAGCCTGCTGCGTCGCGGCCTCGACCTGTTCGTGGGCATGCGCCCCATCCGCATGGCCGACAAGGGCATCGACTGGACCTTCTTCCGTGAGAACCTCGAGGGTGAGTACATCTGGGGCGACAAGGGCATCCAGGTCAACGACGACCTCGCCGTCGACTTCAAGGTCTGCACGCTGCCGGGCACCGAGCGCCTCGCTCGCATGGCGCTCAACTACGCCCGCGCCAACGGCAAGACGACCGTCACGGTCATCACCAAAGCCAATATCGTCAAGCACGCCGACGGCAACTTCCAGCAGATCATCTGTGACGTCGCCGAGCGCGAGTATCCCGACATCACCGTGCAGACCCGTCTCGTCGACGCGACGGCTGCCAAGCTCATGGATCCCGATTTCAACAAGGATTTCCAGGTCATCGTGCTGCCCAACCTCTACGGCGATATCGTGACCGACATCGCTGCCGAGCACCAGGGCGGCCTGGGTTCCGCCGCGTCGGCCAACCTCGGCAGCCAGCACGCGCTGTTCGAGGCCATCCACGGCACGGCTCCCACGCTGGCCGAGCAGGGCCTGTCGCCGTGGGCGAACCCCTGCAGCGTCATCCGCGCCGCCGGCCTGCTCGTGGGCCACATCGGCTTCCCCGAGCGCCGCGCGAAGCTCGAGCAGGCGCTCGACATCTGCTGCGACACCGAGCGGCGCGTTGTCATGGGCTTCGGTGACGGTCCGACCTCGACCGATTTCACCGATTACCTGATCGAGACCATCCAGAAGCTCGGGTAGAGAAAAGACGACCTTTCGGGTGTGCCCTCGCGCGAGTGAGGGCACACCCCGTTTGCGAGCACGTATAAGGAGCGCTTCATGAGGACATTCAAGACCGTGTACATGCGTGGCGGTACCAGCAAGGGCTGCATGTTCCTGCGCGAGGACCTGCCGGCCGATCGCACTGAGTGGGACGAGATCTTCCTGCAGGTGATGGGCAACCCCGATCCCAAACAGATCGATGGCATGGGCGGTACCGTCTCGTCCAACAACAAGATCGTCATCGTCTGGAAGAGCGACGAGCCGGGCATCGACGTCGAGTACGAGGTCGGGCAGGTGATCGTAGGCAAGCCCCAGGTCGACTTCAAGTCCAACTGCGGCAACATGACCTCCGCAGTCGGCCCCTTCGCCGTGGAGGAGGGGCTGGTCGAGATCGAGGAGCCCATCACGACGGTGCATATGCTCAACCGCAACACCGACAAGTACATCGACGTGACCGTGCCCATCGACCCTGATACGCATACCTTTGCCCAGGACGGCGACTGCGCGATCGCGGGCGTGGACGGCACCGCCGCCGAGCTGCTCGTCAAGTTCCTCGACCCGGCGGGCGCCAAGACCGGCGTCCTGCTTCCGACGGGCAAGGTTCGCGAGACGCTCGAGGTTCCCGGGCACGGCTCGATCGAGGCGACGATCCTCGATGCGTCCAATCCCCTGGTCGTTGTGCGCGCTTCCGATATCGGCCTGTCGGGCACCGAGCTGCCGGCCGACGTCGATGCCGACGCGCGGGCAGCCGAGCTACTCGAGGCAATCCGCGGGGCGGCAGCCGTCAAGATGGGCTTCGCGAGCGATCTTGCCGATGCGACTGCGAACAGCCCGGCGGTTCCCAAGGTCGGGTTCGTGACCGCGCCGGTGGGCTATACCGATATCGCCGACAAGGAGGTCTCGGCGTCCGATATGGATGTGTGCGCCCGCGTCATCTCGGTGTTCAAGTGCCATAAGGCATGCCCGCTTACGGCGGCGAGCGCGATTTCGGTCGCCGCGATGCTCGAGGGCTCCATCGTGCACGAGGCGTGCGGGGGAGCGCTCGCCAAGCCGGGTACGGTGCGCATCGGCCATCCGAGCGGCGTGATGACCATGGTGCCTGACCTGGTCGAGGGTGTCGACGGATCGTACGAGCTGCCCAGCGTCGCGGTTCAGCGCACCGCGCGCCGCATTATGGACGGCATGGTTTACGTGCGTAAATAGTGCTTCTGAAATGCTCACTGCTTCGCGGGTGCACCGAGGACGAGGGGTCTTCGGTGTGTCCGCGTTTGCCATGAAGCCGGGCGGTCTTTTTTGTCGTTCGTTGGCGTTGTTGTGGTCAAAAACTGACGTTTACTGTTCGCCGGATCGGGGCCAGGGGCGAATATGCAAATTCAAAGCTAGTTTATACATACAATCCGTCCGAAATCGGATGAAATGCGGCGCCGTGTTGCACCGTCTTTTGGCTTTCGCGAACGAAGGGGTCCCGTCGAGCACCTCTACAGCCTTCTTCGGGGCATAAGAGTCGCCTCTACGATTGGTAATCGTCCATGCGTTGGGCCCAAGAGCCGCCTGCGCGATCAGTAATCGTTCATTTTTGGCCACAAGCGAGAAAACGAGCGCCTGTCGTCCCGCAAATTCGACGCGAAGCCGTGCATAAACCTTGCCGGGTCAAGATGCCCTATTCCATCGTACTTGCGATGACGTCCTCAAAGTAGCGGATGAGCTCGGAGTCGGCGCGCGAGAGCGAGCCGTTGCCAAAGGTGGCGATGCACAGCGCCCATGCGGCGTTGTGCTTCTCTTCGAGCGACAGGAATTTCACGTCCGCGTCCTCGAGGTTCGCGAGCTGCGTATAGCTCTGCGGACCGACGGTATAGCCCATGCCACGTGCCGCGAGGTTCTGCGCGGTCGTGTAGTCGCGCACCTCCAGGATGATGTTGGGGCGCACGCCCGCCCGCATGAACGACGTGTCGAGCACCTGGCGGATGCGCTGGCCATAGGGAACGGCTATGAGGGGCTCGTCGTTCAGCTCGCGTATGTCAATGACGGGGTAGGGGTAGCCTTCGCGCTCGACGCCCTTTGCAGCCAAAGGACTATCGGCCGCAGCGGTCACAATAAACGGATCTTTCCAGAACACGTCGTAATCGATATGGCGGCTGCCCTCTCCCGTCAGCCGATGCATGACCGCGAAGTTGATCTCGCACGCCATGAGAGCGCGGTCAAGCTGCTTGGAATTGCCCTCGACGATCTCGAGCTTGATGTTGGGGTAGCGCCTGTGGAACGCCGGGAGCACCTCGGGAAGCAGCATCTTGCCGAGCAGACGCGTGATGCCAAACTTGACGCTACCCGACGCGAGCGCCTCCATGTCGAAGAGCTCGGTCTGCAGGTCCTCGTACAGCTTGAGCACGCGGTTGGCCATCGCCAGATACATCTTGCCGGCCTGCGTGAGGCGAAGGCCCGACGAGGTTCGATCGAACAGCTTGGCGCCGAGCGATTCCTCGATGCGCTGGAGCGACTGCGAGAGCGAGGGCTGGGCGATATAGAGCTTGCGCGCCGCTGCCGACACGCTGCCTTCCTCTGCAATGGTCTTCACGTAGGTGAGTTCCCGGTCGTTCACGTGACCCCCTCGTCCGGCGCTTGCCGCTACATCGGTTCCCTGACTGAAACAGTAGCCGACAAATTGCCGCTCAACGGGAGAATTTCGTCAGCGTAAAAAAGTAGTAAACAGCTAACAGATACCTTTACCTGCCATTATAGGCTGAGCATTATGAAGCCCATCCAAACATCGTATTTGTTGTGGACACTCTGTGAAGGGATACTGATACCATCGAACGTCCACATTCGACGTAGGGGAGTACACATGGATGCTGTGAAGCTGTACGAAGGAGGCGTCTACCTCGTTGACGGCGAAACCGTCGTCCCCGCAAACGAGGTCGAGGCCATCAAGGGTATGACCGGCGAGGAGGTGAACGCCGAGTCCGCACGCAAGGGCACGATCGCCTATCGCATCATGCAGGATCACAACACGTCCGGTGACGCCGCGAACCTCAAGATCAAGTTCGATGCGCTGACGAGCCACGACATCACCTATGTCGGCATCGTCCAGACCGCCAAGGCTTCCGGCCTGACCAAGTTCCCGATCCCGTACGTGCTCACCTGCTGCCACAACTCGCTGTGCGCGGTGGGCGGCACCATCAACGAGGACGACCACCTCTTCGGCCTGTCCGCGGCCAAGCACTACGGCGGCATCTACGTTCCGCCCCATATCGCCGTCATTCACCAGTACATGCGCGAGATGATGGCCGGCGGCGGCAAGATGATCCTCGGCTCCGACTCCCACACCCGCTACGGCGCCCTGGGCACCATGGCCATCGGTGAGGGCGGCGGCGAGCTCGTCAAGCAGCTCCTCGGCCAGACCTACGATGTCGCCACGCCCGAGGTCATCGCCATCTACCTCGAGGGCGAGCCTGCGCCCTACGTCGGCCCGCAGGATATCGCGCTCGCGATCATCGGCGCCGTCTACGAGTGCGGCTACGTCAAGAACAAGGTCATGGAGTTCGTCGGCCCCGGCGTCGCGAGCATGACCACCGACTACCGCAACGGCGTCGACGTCATGACCACCGAGACCACCTGCCTGTCCTCCATCTGGCGCACCGATGCCGACACGCAGAAGTTCCTGGCTGACCACGGCCGCGCTGACGACTTCCGCCAGCTCGATCCCGAGAAGGTCGCCTACTACGACGGTTGCGTGCGCGTCGACCTCTCCAAGATCCGTCCGATGATCGCCCTGCCGTTCCACCCGAGCAACGTCTTCACCATCGACGAGCTCAACGGCAACCTGGACGAGATCCTGGCCTCCGTCGAGGCCCATGCCGACGAGATCGCCGGCCGCGCCGGTTCGCTCGACCTGCGCGGCAAGGTGGACGCCGCCGGCCTGCACGTGCAGCAGGGCACCATCGCCGGCTGCGCGGGCGGCAACTACACCAACGTCATCGAGGCCGCCCATGCCCTGCGTGGCAAGAGCTGCGGCGACGGCGCGTTCAACCTCTCCGTGTACCCCTCCTCCCAGCCGGTCTTCGCCGACCTGGTCAAGAAGGGCGCGATCTTCGACCTCATGCAGGCCGGTGCCATCATCCGCACGGCGTTCTGCGGCCCCTGCTTCGGCGCGGGCGACACGCCGGCCAACAACACGCTGTCCATCCGCCACACCACCCGCAACTTCCCCAACCGCGAGGGCTCCAAGCCCGGCCAGGGGCAGATGGCTGCCGTGGCGCTCATGGACGCCCGCTCCATCGCCGCGACCGCGGCCAACGGCGGCGTGCTGACCTCCGCCGAGACGCTCGACTGCTGGGGAGACGTGCCTGAGCACGAGTTCGACGCCTCGTCCTACGACCACCGCGTCTTCAACGGCTTCTCCGAGGCCAAGGAGGAGGAGCCGCTGTGCTACGGCCCCAACATCAAGGACTGGCCCGAGATGGAGGCGCTCGGCGAGAACGCCCTGCTCCAGGTCTGCTCCAAGATCCTCGACCCGGTGACCACCACCGACGAGCTCATCCCGTCCGGTGAGACCTCGTCCTACCGCTCCAACCCGCTGGGTCTGGCCGAGTTCGCCCTGTCCCGCCGCGACCCGGCCTACGTCGGCCGCGCCAAGGACACCGCCGCGCTCGAGGCTGAGCGCAAGGAGGGCGCCGTTCCCGCCGCGATCGCCGACGTCTACGAGGCCGCCCGCACCGTGGTGCCCGAGGTCGATGCGTCCAACACCGAGATCGGCTCCATGGTCTACGCCATCAAGCCCGGCGACGGCTCCGCCCGCGAGCAGGCGGCGAGCTGCCAGCGCGTGCTCGGCGGCCTTGCCAACATCTGCGAGCAGTACGCCACCAAGCGGTATCGCTCCAACGTCATCAACTGGGGCATGCTGCCCTTCCAGTCCGATGACGAGCCCGCCTTCGAGCCGGGCGACTGGATCTTCGTGCCCGGCGTGCGCGAGGCCGTCGCCACCGGCAAGAGCGAGTTTATCGGCCACATCATCCGCGACGGCAAGGTGACGGGCACCATGGCCCTCTACACCGCCCCGCTTACGGATGACGAGCGCCAGATCATCCTCGACGGTTGCCTGATCAACTACAACCGTCACAACTAAGGTGACGCGCGAGCGCGCGGGTCAGCTTTATAGCTGCCAGGCTGGCCTGCGCGCTTGGCTTCATATACGCAATGGAACTGTGTTCGATTTCCGCATGGGAATCACCCGCTACTTTGAAGGAGGGAATCCATGACTCTTGCTGCAGCTGTCGGCCTAATCATGATTCTGATCTTCATTATCGGCGTCATGAAGCGCTGGCTCAGCCCGTACGTCGGCCTCGCCGTCGTGCCTTTGGCTGCCGGTATCATCTTCTGCCTCATCACCGGCCAGAACGTGCTCGATGTGTTCGAGTGGGTGTACAGCGGCGTGTTCTACGCCGTTGAGGACGGCGAGGTCTCCGCAGGTACCGTTCGCTCCGCGATGATGGTCCTGTTCGCCTGCACCTACTTCACCCTCATGATGCAGGTCGGTCTGTTCGATCCTCTGGTCATCGCCATGATCAAGCTGGTCAAGGGCGACCCCATGAAGATCATGATCGCCTCTACGCTGGTCGCTGCCGGCGTCTCCCTTGACGGCGACGGCACCTCCACGGTCCTGATCACCACCGCTGCCTTCGTGCCGCTGTACAAGCAGTTCGGCATCAAGACGCCCTACCTGGCGATCCTCATCTGCCTGCCCACGTCGGTCTTCAACATGTCCCCGTGGGGCGGCCCGCTTGCCCGCGTGCTTTCCGCGCTGAACCTCGACGTGACCGAGCTCTTCCCGCTGCTGCTTCCGGGCATGGGCGTCGCGCTCATCTACTGCGTCTTCGTCGCGTGGTTCCTCGGTAAGAAGGAGCGCGCTCGCCTCGGCTACAGCGCCGACAAGGCCGCTTCGATCACCGCTGAGGACCTCGAGAAGATGTGCGACATCGTGCGCAACAACGAGCCTGAGTACAAGCGTCCCAAGCTCGTGCTGTTCAACCTGATCCTCTCCGTGATCATCATGGTCCTGCTCATCGGTGGCTATGCCAACTCCGCGGTGCTGTTCGGCGGCGGCCTCGCCCTCGCCCTGCTCGTGAACTTCGGCATCGACTTCCACCTGCAGAAGGATCGTCTGGCTGCCGCCCTCGAGGACGGTATGCCCGCCGCGGCCATGATCGTTGCCTCCGGCTTCCTCATGGGCATCCTCACCAACTCCGGCATGGGCGACGACATCGCCATCTTCCTGGCGAGCCTCGTTCCCTCCGGCATGGAGAACCTGCTGCCCCTGTTCGTGGCCATCCTCGGTATCCCGGGCCTCATCTTCCTGTCCTCCGACGGTTACTACTTCGGCATCCTGCCGGTTCTCGCCGGCCTTGCCACCCAGTACGGCATCTCCGCTACCGCCATGGGCGTTGGCGCCATGATCCCGCTGGCCACCTACTACGCGACCCCGCTCATCGCCTGGATCTGGATCCTGATCGAGCGCTGCGAGGTCGACTTCGGCGAGCACCAGAAGGGCATCCTCAAGTGGGGTCTCCCGATGTTCGTCATCTACTGCGTCGTCGCAGTGCTCACCGGCGCTATCCCGCTGATCTAAGCTACGCGCCTTACTTTCAGGCCCGGACGCCCGTAGGGCAGCGACGGGGTCCGGGCCCCTGCACACCTCGTGTGCTCAGTGATTTGCCTATTCCCTTTTCCCTTTTCCAACCCGGTGCGCCCCGCTCAAGCGCACCGGGCCTTTTTGTGCGTATTGGACGCGGGCTGCCGCGCTTTCGCCATGTTGGGGAGCATGGCCGTGTTTGGTGCGCGAAAAGCCTCGGCCCGATGGCGCCGTATTCAAGGCTCATTCACGTCTTTCGCGGTCAGGGTATCTCTGTGCCACCGTGCTTGAGGGCTGCGGCGTCTCTGTGGCGCGCGGATAAACAGCGAATCGAGGGCTAATGTGTTTCGCGGATCACGCCATGGGGCGACCCGAGGCGCAGGCTTCGCGAAGTGAGTGGTTTATTTCGGAAAGCCTTTGTATACCAGTTGGGTAGCAAATCGATTACCTGCGACTTTGAGCGTGCGGACGCCTTGTATATTCGCCGATTCCAATTTGAAGCACTCACTTCGTGCGCCGAGGGGGTGTTTTATAAGCAAATCGATCGTCTAGGAAGCGCTTACCCGCTCTGCATATTGGCTGTTCCTATGGATTAGATTGCAAACAAGTATTTGAGCTATGGAATGAGGCGTAGAACAATCTAAAGTGTCAGGTTGCTGGGCGGTGATGTCGGGCGGATGGCGGCAGCTCCATCTGCTCGTCTCGCCGCTCGGCGCCCACACAAGGAATTGACCCCGGAGGTCCTGCTATCGGCATGTATGGTGCGGATGGCTGGATCCCCGGGGTCAATCTTGTTACTGCTTGGATATATGCGAAGTTACGTCAGATGTTCTTTCATGTGGGTTGCGCCTATGCTAGGCAGCGGCGGACGAAGCGATCGTAGATGTCGATCATCCGGTCCGTGTAGAACTCGGCGATGCCGTGGTCGGCGCCCTGCACCAGGTAGAGTTCGGCATCCTTGCCGCATGCACGGAGTTTTTCGAACAGCTCGACGGACATCCTCGTGTTGACCTTGCGGTCCTTGGTGCCGTGGGCGATGAGCACGGGCGGAAGATCGAGCTCGGGCGTGATGTAGCTTACCACGGAACCCTGCTCGCGCAGCTCAGGATGCTCGAACATGTCGATATTGCCCATGAGCAGGCACTCGGGGCTGCCCGGCGTGTGATGCTCCGGCGTGATGGGGAAGGCGTCGTCGGCGATCAGGCTCACGGCGCCGTACAGGTCGATGACACCGCGAACTTGGGCGGACACACCGGGATAGGCGTTGCCGCCCGCATCCAAAAACGAGGCGAATACCGCGGTATGCCCGCCTGAGGAGTTACCCGCGACGACCATCTTGTCGGGGTCGATGCCGAACTGCTCGGCGTTGGCGCGCAGGAAGCGGATGGCGTTTTGCGCATCGATGATCTGCGCGGGGAAGGCCGCGTCAGCGGCGGGGCGGTACTCGACCTCCGCGACGACGAAGCCGCGCGCGGCGATGCGCGCGAGCTGGGGAATCAGGGCGTACAGCTTCTGCGGGCGCCATGCGGACCCCTTGACGAACGCGATGCAGGGCAAAGGACTGCCAATGCCGTTGCGCGAGCGGGGCGTCAGGATCTGCAGGCGCAACTCGATACCGCCTGCCGTCTGGTACGGCACGTCGTGCAAATACTCGACCTCGACCTCGTCACCCGTCGTCTCGATGAGCGTCGCGCCTTCGACCGTGTCAGTGAACTCGGGGAACTCGTCGTAGCTCCATGCTTTGACTTCCATATGTGCCTCCTGCAACAGCGCTGATGAACGCCTGCATTATAGGGCGGCGGCAGTATGCCGATTCCCATATCGCCATACGAGTTCGGCATGGCGGTATGGCACCTTTCAATTGGAATGCATCGCGCCGCCTTTCCATAATGAAGGATAGAGTACGAGTCCTATCCCATGATGAGGGGGCCTGGCGATGAATGTGGTAAAGCTTTACGACGGCGGCGTGTACCTGGTCGATGGCGGGCTGATCGTGCCCGAGGCGGAAGGGGATGCCATCGAGCGCATGACGGGCAGCAAGGCGGATCCCGCCGCCGCCCGCATGGGCACTATGGCCGCCCGCATCCTGCGCTCGCATGACACGTCGCGAGATGACGGCTCCCTGCGTCTGCGGTTTGACGCGCTGACCTCACCCGACAACGCATTCGTGAACATCATCCAGACCGCCCGCGCCTCGGGGCTCACGGAGTTCCCCGTGCCCTATACGCTTACCTGCTGCCACAACACGCTGTGCGCCGTGGGCGGCACCATCAACGAGGACGACCATCGTTTCGGTCTGTCCGCTGCCAAGCGCTACGGCGGCATCTTCGTGCCGCCGCACCTGGGCGTGCTGCATCAGGTGATGCGCGAGACGCAGGCGGGCTGCGGCAAGATGATCCTCGGCTCCGACTCCCACACCCGCTATGGCGCCCTGGGAACGCTCGCCATCGGCGAGGGCGGTGGCGAGCTCGTCAAGCAGCTGCTCGGCAAGACCTACGATATCCCCGCACCCGAGGTCATCGCCGTGTACCTCGAGGGCAAGCCGGCACCGTACGTGGGCCCGCAGGATATAGCGCTCGCCATCATCCGGGCCGTGTTCGACTGCGGCTACGTCAAGAACAAGGTCATGGAGTTCGTCGGCCCCGGCGTCGCGAGCATGACCTGCGACTTCCGCAACGGCGTGGACGTCATGACGACCGAGACGGCGGCGCTGTCCTCCATCTGGGTGACCGACGACAGCACGCGGCGCTTCCTTGCCGCTCATGGCCGCGAGAATGAGTTCGCCGAGCTCAAGCCGGCGCCGGTGGCCTACTACGACGGGTGCGTGCGCGTGGACCTGGCGCAGGTCAGTCCCATGATCGCGTTGCCGTTCCATCCGAGCAACGTCTACGCTATCGATGAGCTGTACGACAATATGGATGAGATCCTGGCCTCCGTCGAGGCGCGTGCCGACGAGATCGCCGGGCGCGCAGGCTCGCTCGACCTGCGCGGCAAGGTGGACGCTGCCGGCCTGCACGTGCAGCAGGGGAGCATCTCGGGCTGCGCGGGCGGCACGTACACGAATATCATGCAGGCGGCACGCGCCCTGCACGGGCGCAGTTGCGGCGATGGCGAGTTCAGCCTGTCGGTGTACCCGGCGTCGATGCCCATTATGTCGGCGCTGGTCAAGCAGGGCGCCATCACCGATCTGATTCAGGCCGGCGCCGTCGTGCGCACGGCGATGTGCGGCCCGTGCTTCGGCGCGGGCGACACGCCGGCCAACAACGCGCTGTCCATCCGCCACAACACGCGCAACTTCCCCAACCGCGAGGGCTCCAAGGCCGGGCAGGGGCAGATGGCCGCAGCCGCCCTCATGGACGCCCGTTCCATCGCTGCGACGGCGGCCAACGGCGGCGTGCTGACGAGCGCCGCCGCCTTCGACTGCTGGGGCGACGTGCCCGAATACGAGTACGATCCCGCGCCCTACGCGAGCCGTGTGTACAACGGGTTCGGCAATCCGCGGACCGAAGAGCCGCTCGCCTACGGCCCCAACATCAAGGACTGGCCCGAGATGGAGCCGCTTGCCGAGCATGCGCTCGTGCAGGTGTGCACCAAGATCTTGGACCCGGTGACCAACACCGACGAGTTCGTGCCCTCCGGCGAGGCGTCGTGCTACCGCTCCGACCCGTTCAAGCTCGCCGAGTTCACGCTCTCGGGCCGCGATCCTGAGTACGTGGGTCGTGCGAAGACGACGCGCGGCTACGAGGAGAGCCGTCTTGCCGGGCGCCTCGACGAGGGGTGCGCGGCGGCGTTTGCCGCGGCGAAGCGCATCACGCCCGACGCTCACGCGGTGGATATCGAGATTGGCGGCATGCTGTACGCGACCAAACCGGGCGACGGTTCGGCCCGTGAACAGGCGGCGAGCTGCCAGCGCGTGCTCGGCGGCCTGGTCAACGTGTGCCGCCAGTACGCGACCAAGCGCTACCGGACAAACCTCATCAATTGGGGCCTGCTGCCGTTCCGTACCGAAGACGAGCTGGTGTTCGAGGTGGGGGACTGGCTGTACATCCCCGGCGTGCGTGCGGCGGTCGAAGCCGGTGCAGGCGAGCTTGAGGCCCATGTGATTCGCGACGGCGAGGTGTGTGGCACCATGACGCTGCTGCTCGACCCGATGACAGACGACGAGCGCCAGATCATCCTCGACGGCTGCCTGATCAACTACAACCGCAAAGGCTAACTGCCGCGACGGGTCATTTGGGGACGTGTTCCCTCCAACCCGTCATGCCGCGTCGGCATAGGTGCATGCGCGCTTTCAATTGGACGCGCTCGCGTCGGGGCCGCACTATAGAGCTGGGTAGCATTGGACTCCACGGAAAGGTATACACCATGGGAGCATCGCTTACACGGAAGATCATCGAGTCGCATCTCGTCTCGGGCAGCATGGAGCCCGGCGAGGAGATCCTGCTGCGCGTCGACCAGACGCTCACGCACGACATCAACGCCGTCATGACCTACCTCGCCTTCGAGGCGCTCGGTCTCGACCGCGTGCGCACCGAGCTGTCGGTGTCCAACCTCGACCATAACCTCCTCTACATCGACAATAAGACGCCCGACGACCACATCTACCTGCAGTCGGCGGCCAAGCGCTTTGGCGTGTACGTGTCGCGCCCGGGCAATGGCATCTGCCACGCCATCCATACCGCGCGCTTCGCCGTGCCCGGCAAGGTGCTGTTCGGTGGCGACTCGCACACTCCGCACAGCGGTGCGGTGGGCATGCTGTCGATCGGCGTGGGCGGCATGGACGTCGCCACCGCGATGGCCGGTCAGCCCATGCGCCTCGTCATGCCCAAGATCGTGCAGGTGTACCTCACCGGCTCGCTCAAGCCTGGCGTGAACGCCAAGGACGTCATCCTGGAGATGCTGCGCCGCGTGGGTGTCAAGGGCGGTCTGGGTCGCGCGTTCGAGTACGTGGGCCCCGGCGTGGAGACCCTCGAGGTCCCCGAGCGCTGCAGCATCGCCAACATGGGCGCCGAGATGGGCGCCACCACCTCGATCTTCCCGGCTGACGAGCAGGTTCGTCGCTTCATGGCCGCCCAGGGTCGCGAGGACCAGTACCTCGAGCTGCTGCCCGACGAGGATGCCGTCTACGACGAGCGCATCGAGCTCGACCTCTCCTCGCTCGAGCCGCTCATGGCCTGCCCCGCCCTGCCCGACAACGTGCACAAGCTCGACGAGGTCGAGAAGGTGCCCGTCCAGCAGGTGTTCATCGGCAGCTGCACCAACGCGAGCTATTCCGACATCGCCAAGGCGGCGCTCGTGCTGCGCGGCCATCATGTGAACGAGAACGTGAGCTGCACCTGCGCCATCCAGTCCAGGCAGGTCTACAAGCAGCTGCTGCACGACGGCTACATCGACATGCTGCTCGACGCCGGTGTGCGCCTGCTCGAGTTCGCCTGCGGTCCGTGCTGCGCCATTGGTCAGGTGCCTGCTACCGACGGCGTCGCCGTGCGCACCTCGAACCGCAACTTCCGCGGCCGCGCCGGCAGCCCGACCGCCAAGGTCTACCTGGCGAGCCCCGAGAGCGCCGCTGCCACGGCCATCGTGGGCACGTTCGCCAGCGCGCGCGACATCCTGGGCGACGAGGTGGAGCAGCTCGGGAAGATCTGCGAGCCGGATTCCTATCCCGTCGACGACAGCCTCCTCATCGAGCCGCTGCCCGCGAAAGAGGCCGTGCAGGTCGAGATCGTTCGCGGTCCCAACATCAAGTTCCTGCCCATTCCCGACGAGCCGACCCAGCACCTATGCGTGCCCGTCTCGCTCAAGGGCGGCGACAACATCTCGACCGACGACATCACGCCCGCCTCGGCAGAGCTATCGAGCATGCGCTCCAACATCCCGCTCATGTCCCAGTACTGCTACATGCGCTACGACCCCGAGTTCGCCGAGCGCGCGCGCAAGATGGGCCAGTCCATCATCATCGCCGGCGAGAACTACGGCCAGGGCTCGAGCCGCGAGCACGCCGCCATCAACCCCATGTACCTGGGCGTGCGCTGCGTGATCGCCAAGAGCATGGCGCGCATCCACAAGGGCAACCTCATCAACCACGGCATCATCCCCATGCTGTTCGAGGATCCGGCTGCCTACGATTCCATCGAGCAGGGCGACGAGCTCGAGATCGAGGGCCTGCTCGATCAGATTCCGACGCGCCGCGTGGTCGTCAAGAACAAGACGCGCCACTTCGAGTTCGCAGCGACGCTCGACCTGTCCGACGCCGAGATGGAGGTCGTGCTCGCCGGAGGCCAGCTCCGCCTGCTCAAGGCCAAGCTCGCCGAGGAGGACGCCGCGGCGAACGCGTAGGCGGCGGAGCGCCCCGTCGACGCGCGTGGCCCGTTTCCTTTCGATCGATGCGGAGCGGGGCCGCCTATCTGCCGTGTTCCACAAGCGGCCTGCTCCGTTTTGATTGCCATGGCCGCTCGCGATGCGCCGGGTTCAGCTGCCCGGATCCGGTGCACCGCGGGCGGCTATTGTTATTTGATATAGAGTCTCGGCTCCGTATTGGCCGATAATGAAATGCAGGCAGCGCCGTACGGAGGAGGACTATCCGCATGAGGGATTCCGATTGGGAGATCATCGACGAGCTGTATCGCAATCCCAATGTGTCGCGCGCCGCCGCCGCACTCTACATGACCCAGCCGACCCTTACCAAGCGCCTGCAGCATATCGAACGCGAGCTCGGGGTGAGCATCGCCGAGCGTACGCCGAAGGGCCTTGTGTTCACGCCGGAGGGGACCTATCTGGCGGGTCGTGCCGCCGAGCACAAGGAGTTCGTCGAGCAGACCAAGCGCGGCTTGGCCGAGCTTGAGCAGGAGCGTCAGCGCACGATTCGGATCGGCTCGTCCTACACGTTCAACAAGTACAGCCTGTGGGGCGTGCTCGGCGGATACACCGAGGTCGGCGATCCCGAGGTGCACTTCGACGTGGTCAACGAGCAGAGCGATACGCTGTTTCGCAAGCTGCTCGACGGCGAGGTCGACATCGTGTTCGTGCGTGGGGATTTCGAGGGACCCGTGCGGCGCATCCTCGTCGACTGCAATCAGGCGTATCTGGTGAGCCGCGGTCCGGTGGATATCGACGATTTGCCCGCGCTCGATCGCATTGACTTTCGGACCAACGAGCAGTCGATTGAGCTGCTCCAGGCGTGGTGGCGCGAGCGCTTCGGCACGGACATGACGCCGGGGCGCAACGTGGGCTACATCGACTTTACCTGGGAGCTCGTGGCGCAGGGGAAGGGCTATGCGCTGAGCTTCGTGCCCGAGAACTTCAAGAACAGCCGCGACCTGCACCTGACGCCGCTGTTTTACCGCGACGGCTCGCCGCTCGTGCGCAGGACATGGTGCCTGTATCCCAACAGCAAGTCGCTGCCGTCGCATATGAGCGATTTTGTCGACTACGTGAGAGAGCATGTGGCCATCGGCCCTGACGAGATCCATCAGCCGCGCTGTCTGCAGCCCTAGCGGGGCATGTGGGGGGCCGTCCGGGGCGGGCGCGTAATTTCACCCCAGGGGTTTTGTTGCCCCGGGCAGCGCAATGCGCT
>CASEEY010000027.1 GCA_949287055.1 uncultured Collinsella sp. | reverse complement strand
TGACGATTCCGACTCCGGTTCCGACTCCGACGGCGGTTCTGACTCCGGTAACACCAGCTCCGGTGGCAACACGAGCTCCGGCGGCGGTTCCGGCTCCGGCGGCGGCTCGGGTTCCGGCGGCGGAGCCGGCTCCGGCGGTGGCTCAACTTCGAGCGGTCCGACCTCGAGCGCGAGCGCCATGGTCAGCCGCGCCACGAGCATCATCGGCTCGGGCTACTCCTATTCCGGCTACAGCTGGACGGGCGACCCGAGCACCTCTTGGTTCACCTGTTCGGGCGTCGTCGACTACGCGCTCGGCCTCGGTCCGTGGTCGAACAGCCCTGAGTCCCTTATGGGCAAGGTTCAGAGCCGCGGCACGTGGACCACGAGCGTGAGCAACCTAAAATACGGCGACCTCGTGTTCTTCACCTCGAGCGGTCGCTATTGCGGCCACGTCGGCATCTACATCGGCGGCGGCTCCATGATCGACTCCATCCCCGGCGCTGGCGTCGGCTACCGCACGCTCGATTACATCGGCGGCTTTATCGGCGGCGGCTCCATCGTCTAGCAGCTCGGGCCGCAAACGTGGACGCAGACGGCTCCAGGGCATCGCGCCTTGGGGCCGTTTTGATATGAGAGGGGAGGACCATGGGTCGCAAAGAGAAGGTCCAGAAGACCAATGCCATGCGGGAGCTGGAGCGAGCCGGCATCCCCTTCGAGGTCAAAACCTATGAGGTTGATGAGAGCGATCTGTCGGGCATCCACGTTTCCGAGCAGCTGGGCGAGGATCCCGGGCAGGGATTCAAAACGCTGGTCACGGTCGCTCCGAACGGGAATCACGTCGTGTGCTGCATACCGGTCGCCGAAGAGCTCGACCTGAAGGTCGCCGCACGCGCTGCGGGCGAGAAGTCGCTGGCGATGATGCACGTTCGCGATCTGCTCGACACGACCGGCTACGTTCGCGGCGGATGCTCACCGGTGGGCATGAAGAAGCGGTTCCCCACCCTGATCGATGAGGGTTGCATGCGCTATGAGCGGATTTTCATCTCTGGCGGCAGACGCGGCATACAATTGATGCTCGATCCGCATGAGCTGATTTCCCATACCAGCGCGATCGTCGTCGCGCTGTGCAGAAAGGGCGAGAGTTCGCATGACTGATGAGTTCGACACCAAGATCGAGCAGAAAGCCCCTGGCCGTCATTTCAAGACGGCGGATGCTGCTGCGTCGGCGGGCGATGACGGCTCGGTGCCTGCGCGCGCGCCCGGGCGTTTCGCCCGACGAGACGACCGCTTTCTTGATCTCTGCGGGCGTCGACCCCACACGCATAGGCGCCATCCCGGCTGACGGGTCCTGCGCCTCCGACGACGATGTCTTCGGGGTCGCCCCTGCGCCTTCGCCCGAGACGACGGCGGCGTTCATGGCGGCAACCCAATACGACTCTGCCGCCTCTGTCGGGTTCAACGCGCCGCGCCCCGACGAGTCCGCGCAGTTCGCGCTCGTGGGAGACCCCACGCCCGATGCGTGGGACGACGACGGCCCCTTCGTCGACGACGCGCGCATAGAGACCGAATCGCATGAAGGCGCAGACGGGGAAATCGAGCACCATGACGATGAGGAGGCGAGCGTTGCCGATGTCGGCCGTTCCGCCGCGCTCATGAGCGGTCTGGTCATCATCAGCCGCATCACCGGTTTCTTCCGTACGTGGGCCCAGGCGTTCGGTATGGGCACGACGCTGGTCGCCAGCGCCTTCACCGTCGCCAACAACATGCCCAACGCCCTGTATGAGCTCGTCATGGGCGGCATGCTCGTCACGGCGTTTCTGCCGGTGTACGTGTCGACCAAGAAGAAGGCGGGGCGCGTGGGAGCCTGCGCGTATGCGTCCAACCTCCTTTCGCTTGTGACGCTGCTCATGGGTGCGCTGTCGGTCCTGTCGTTCATCTTCGCTTCCGAGATCATCTGGACACAGGCGTTCAACGCGTCCTCTGAGTTCAACTTCGACCTCGCCACGTATTTCTTCCGCTTCTTCGCCATCGAGATCGTGCTCTACGCGCTGTCCTCGGTCATCTCGAGCATCCTCAACGCGGAGCGCGATTATTTCTGGTCGACAGCGGCGCCGATTGCCAACAACGTGGTGATCACGGTGGCGTTTCTCATCTACGGACTGATCGTCGAGTCGAATCCCCAGGCGGGCATCCTCGTCCTCGCCATCTCCAATCCGCTCGGTGTGGCGGTGCAGGTCTTCATGCAGGTCCCCGCCCTTGCGCGCCATGGCGTGCACCTGTCGCCGCGCATCGACATCCATGACCCGCTCATCCGCGAGACGCTCTCCATCGGCATCCCGACCTTTGTCGTGGCGGTCGTGTCGTTCGCGACGACGTCCGTGCAGAGCGCCTGCGCCCTGTCGGTCAATCCGGGAGGCGCGTCGATCACGTACTACGCTCGTATCTGGTATATCCTTCCGTACTCGGTGTTTGCCATCCCGATCACGACGGCCATGTTCACCGAGCTGTCCTCGTATGTGGCAAGCGGTCGCATGAAGCGCTTTGTCGACGGCCTTGCCAACGGGTCGGGACAGATTCTGTTCCTGCTCATTCCCTTCGCCCTCTACCTCATGGTGTTCGCGCCGTGCCTGTCCAATATCCTCAAGAGCGGCCGTATGTCTGCCGAGGACGTCGACATCCTCTCCACGTACATCGTGTGGCTGTCCATATCGCTTCCCGGGTACGGTCTGTGCACGTATCTGCAGAAGGCGTGCTCCTCGCTGCGCAAGATGAAACTCTTCGCGGTCGCGGAGTGCATCGCCGGTACGATCCAGATCGTCATGTGCCTGGTGTTCACCCCGGTGTTCGGCTTCAACGTCGTCGGTTTCAGCTCGACGTTCTTCTTCGTTTCGATCGACCTGGTCACCTTGCTGTTCCTGCGCCATGAGCTCGGCCACATCGGTTTTATGTCCATGATCGTCGCCGGCGTGCGCGCCCTTGCCCTGGGCCTTCTGGGAGCCGGTGTCGGCCTGGCGATACTCACCGGTCTTCAGATGTTCGTGGGCCCGCTCGCCGAGGGCGGCATCTTGCGCGCGCTCGCCTATGCCGTCGCCGGCGGCGTGCCCGCCGTGCTGATCACGTTCGGCGCGGGCATCGCTCTCAAGCTTCCCGAGGTCTCGTTCATCAGCTCGCTCGTGTCGAGCGTTTTGCCGCGCCGCTCATAAGGCCCCGCTTCGTACGGCGCAAGGAAAGGACACCCGATGAATCGTTTGCCCGAAGAGGATCGCATCGCCGAGATTTTGGCCGGCCTCACCGGAACGCGGCCGCAGGATTGGTACCTGACGTTCAAGGCGCGCCACGCGATGCTCCTGGCGTTTCGTGCGGTGCGCGGGCAGATGGGTCCCGGAACGGTCGTCACGCAGCTGCTGACGTGCTGCACGGCGGTGGATCCCATCATCGCGGCGGACCTGACGCCGCGCTATGCCGAGGTGTCCCGCTGCGCGGCATCGATCTGTCCGGAGAAGCTGTCGCTGCTCCCGGATGACCGGGCGGTCGTCCTGCAGCATACCTACGGTCTGATCGACGAGACGGACAGCGAGAACCTGGTTCGCATCGCCCACGAAGCGGGGCTTCCGGTCATCGAGGACTGCGCCCACTGCGTAGGGCGCATGGCGCGCGGACGCGGCTCGGCCCCGCTCGCCGATATCTCGGTGCACTCCTTCGGCGTCGCCAAGATGCTCGACTCGCAGTACGGCGGCGCGGTGTGGGTGAACCCGGATTCGCCCTTTGCCGACGTGTGCCGCGATCTTCGCGACCGCTTGGCGTCGTTGCCTGTCGCCGGCGCTGCCCTCACCGCGCGCACGAAGACCTTCATCTTCTGGAATCGCGTCTTCAACCATCTGCCGACCGGGGTGTCGCGCTGGCTCAGGCGTACGGTTGCCGCAGCCGGGCTGTTCGAGCCGGCGGTGTCGGACGAGGAGCGCCGCGGTCGGGTGTCTCACGAGCCGCTTCGCCCGAGCGCCGAGGTGTGCCGTCGCGCCATCGAGGCGTTCGCGGGGCTCGAGGAGCGCGAGCGCGTGCGCGCCGAGGCCGTGGAGGTGTACCGCGATGCATTCGCCGACATGCCGGGTGTCGAGACCTTCTCGTCCGCGATGTCCGGTCCGGTGCAGCCGCTTCTTAAGTTTCCGGTGCTCATGGCCGACCGCGACCGTGCCGAGCGCGCGGTATCGGGCGCCTGCGAGGCGGGGTACTACACCGAGGCCTGGTATCGCCCGTACCTAGGCCCGGGCGTCCTTGACGAGAAGGTGTATTGCGTCCCCGCGGACGCGTCGTCGGTCGCGGTGTGCCTGCATATCGTGGATACGCTCGCCACGCTGCCGTGCCATGCGGGCGCCGCGGGCGCACGCGCGGTCGTAGAGGTCGTACGCGATATCGCCGCAAGGTAGGGGCGGGCGTTTCGCGCTGCCATCCGTCGCCATCCCCGCGTTTCCGGATGGTCGGATGCCTGCGGGGCTTATGCGACGGGCCGTGGTCTCTTCATAGATTGAGCCGTGCATCCGCGGGGCCATGCGCTCCGTGAAGTATGATGAGCTGTTGGTAACCAAACGTCATCGAAGGATGGAGTACGACGCGATGCAGGTTATAGAGCTCTCGCGCACCGACTACGAGCAGCGGGCCGCAGCTTTTCCCGTACCCGTACCCATAGAGCAGCTGCCCGTGTGGCAGGACTTGGAAAATACCGTTCCCGGTCGTTCGGCCTGGGGGTACGCCGCGATCATGGAGGGGGAGCGCGAGCTCGCCCTGATCTCGCTCGTCCAGTACGAGACCCACGGCTACCGGTATCTGCGTGCCCATCACGCTCCCGTGTGGGCGGAGGAGCCCACGTCCGAGCAGGAGTCCGAGGCGCTTGAGGCGCTGGTCGATTTCGTGCGTCGTCGCGACGGCAAGCAGGTATTCATGCGTCTGGCGGTCGCGCACGAGCTGCCTCTGACCGCACCGTGCCTGTCGACGCTTCCCTACGACACGACCGTCGTGATCGACCTCACCGGCGGCGGCGACGAGATTCTCGCCCGCATGAAGCCGCGTGGCCGCCGCGATGTGCGAAAGGCCCTGCGCGAGTGCACGCTCACCTTCTCCGATGAGACCGAGCGCGCCATCGCGTCGTTCGACGAGTACTACGAGGTCATGGTCGAGACCGCCGAGCGCGATGGCTTTACCCCCGCTCCTGCGGAGGACTACCGCAACATGCTGCAGATCCTCGGGCACGACCACTGCCGTCTGTTCGCCGGCCGCGACGAGGATGACCGGGTGATCACCTGGACCATCGCCACCATCGCGGGCACGCATGCGACGCGCTACTACGGCGCCTCGCGTTCCGGTGCGGCGCGCAACCTCGCCACCGACCGCCTCATCTATTTCGAGTGCTGCGAGCTTGGACGCATGGGATGCACCGAATACGATCAGATGGGCATCGGAAGCGAGTTCCAGCCCGCGACGATGGGCCTCAACACCTTCAAGACGAAGTTCGCCAAAGACGGGGTGCGCACCGTCGCCCCCGATCGGGACGTTCCCATCAAGAAGACGTTTTACCGTGCGCTCGTGGCGGCCAAGTCCGCCCGCAACGCCCTTCGCTCGGCCAAACACGACAAATAGGGGTTTCGCCATGACCGATGCCATCCGCACCATCTCCGAGTCTGAGCTTCCCGAGCGCCTCGTTCCGGTCGCGCTCGGCGGAGAGATCATGTCCTACTCGTTCGCGCGCTGTTTTTACGAGGCGTACGGGGTCAAGACGATGGTTCTTTCCGCGGTCGACGTGCGCGCGACCTCCTCGAGCCGCCTGACCGACTACCGCGTGGTCCCCGCGATGGGGCAGGGCGACGAGGCCATCATGGAGTACCTGCGCGGCCTGGGAGCCGAGCTCGCCGCGGCCGGCAAGGTCGCCATCATCTTCGGCAGCGCGGACTGGCACGCACGCATCCTGTCCGTGAACAAGCAGGAGCTCTCGCAGTGGTTCGCGGTGCCCTATAACGATTTCGAGCTGCTCGACGAGATTACGCAGAAGGAGCGCTTCTACGAGATCTGCGAGGAACTGGGCATCGACTACCCGAAGACGTGGTCGTTCGATTGCTCCGACCCCGATGTCCGCATCGACCCGTCGGCGTTCACCTATCCGCTCATCGCGAAGCCGTCCAATTCCGCGCGCTATGACCTCATGGATTTTCCCGGCAAGGAGAAAGTCTATGAGGTGCAGGGCCCTGATGAGCTCGTGCGCATCTTCGATCTGCTGCGCGACGCGGGCTACGATCGCGAGCTGGTCGTCCAGGACTTCATTCCGGGCGATGACGCGGCCATCCGATCGCTCACCACGTTCTCCGACGCCTCCGGCGAAGTCCGCGTCGTGTCCGGCGGCCAGGTCGTGCTCCAGGACCACTCCCCAGCGCGCATCGGCAATCCTATGTGCATCCTGCCTGAGCGCGTCGAGCCGATCATCGAGGCGGCAAAGCGGTTCTGCCGTCATGTGGGGTACCGCGGCTTCGGGAATTTCGACATCAAATACGATGAGCGTGACGGCAAGTACAAGTTCTTCGAGATCAACACCAGGCCTGGCCGCAACACCTACTACATGGCTCAAGGCGGTGCCAACATCGCCAGGCTGCTGGTGGACGAGTACATCTTGGGTCGCGAGATCCCCTATCAGGAGGCGTACGGCGACGTGCTGTACACCTGCGTCCCCGCGCGCGTGATCAAGACGTCCGTGCCCGACCCCGAGCTTCGCCGCCGCGTCCTCGATATGTACCGTGCGGGCAAGGCGGACTATCCGTACAACTGGAAGGGCGACACGCTCGCTCACAAGCTGTGGTCGACGATCACCTATTTCCATCAGATCGAGAAATTCAAGCGCTACGTGGGCGATGTTCGCCGCGAGAAGGCGCACTAGATGGCAACGCCGCTCGGGCCGGGCGGTCTGCCCGGACGTCGCGTGAGCGTGGATGCCCACGACGCCGCGGCGGCGGCGCGCCATGTTGCCGAGGCGGGGGAGGGCGGAGGCCTTTCGCTGGCCGCGCAGGTGGCGCAGGTCCCCACCGATCCGGGCTGCTACCTGTGGAAGGACGCTGACGGCGAGGTCATCTACGTGGGCAAGGCGAAAAACCTGCGCGCCCGCATGAAGCAGTACGTCCAGCTCACCGACGACCGCGAGAAGATTCCGCTCATGATGCAGCTCGTGGCGGGGTTCGATTACATCGTGGTGGACAACGAGCACGAGGCGCTCGTGCTCGAGCGCAACCTTATCGGTCAGTACCACCCGTACTTCAACGTCGACTATAAGGACGACAAGAGCTATCCCTATATCGCCGTGACCCATGGCGACCTGTTTCCCGCAATCAAGTACACCCGCGAGAAGCATCGCCCCGGTACGCGCTATTTCGGCCCCTATACCGACGCGAAGGCCGCGCGCGAAACCATCGACACCCTGCGCAAGGTGACGCCCATCTGCTCTGCCACCTGCGCGGAGTGGAAGCGCGTGCGCCGGCTCATCCAAAAGCGGCCCGACGATGCGGACATCATCGGTCTGATCTGTGCGCAAAAGGGCCGTCCGTGCTTCGATTACCACGTGGGGCGCGGCCCCGGCGTGTGCGCGGGCATGATTGCGCCCGATGAGTACGCGAAAAGCGTCCGCCGGGTCGAGCGGTTTTTGTCGGGGCATCGCAGCGAGCTTGTTCGCGAGCTGAAGGACGATATGGACGAGGCCGCCGCGGAGCTCGACTTCGAGCGGGCGGGGCGCATCAAACGCCGCCTGGAGGTCATCGACGGCCTGGATGACCGGCAGCAGGTTGTGTTCCCGACGAGTGTGGACATCGACCTCATCGGTTTCTATCGCGAAGAGACCATCGCCGGCGCATGCGTCTTCGTCGTGCGCGAGGGGCGTACGGTCCGCAGCTGCGAGTTCATTTTGGACAAGGGCCTCGATGTCACCGAGGACGAGCTGGTCGGCGGGTTCGTCAAGCGCTATTACGATGAGACCGCAGACATCCCCGCCGAGGTCGACATCGCCATCGACCTCGAGGATGCCGACGTGGTCGCCGCATGGCTTTCCGACAAACGCGGTCGCCGCTGCACCCTGCACCGCCCGCAGCGCGGGGAGAAGCGCCATCTGCTCGAGACCTGCGAGCGCAATGCGCGCCACGCCCTCATGCGCTATATGGTGCGCACGGGCTATGCCGACGATCGCACGAACCAAGCGCTGCTTCAGCTCGAAAGCGCGCTTGCGCTCGATGGGCCGCCGATGCGCATCGAGTGCTTCGACATCTCTACGCTTCACGGCCGCTTTACCGTGGCTTCGATGGTGGTGTTTACGAACGGGCGCCCCGACAAGAGCCAGTATCGGCGCTTCAAGATTCGTGCCGAGCTCGACGAGGCGAACGACTTCCTGTCCATGTCCGAGGTGCTGGGCCGCCGCTATGCGCCCGAGCGCATGGCCGACGAGCGTTTTGGCAGCCGTCCGGACCTGCTGGTGGTCGACGGCGGAAAGCCCCAGCTCACCGCTGCCATGCGGCAGCTTGAGCAGCTCGGGCTGGACATCCCGGTATGCGGCTTGGCCAAGGCGGACGAGGAGGTGTTCGTCCCGTGGGACGACACCCCGGTCGTCCTGCCGAGCGGGTCGGCCTCGCTTTACTTGATCAAGCAGGTGCGCGACGAGTCCCACCGCTTTGCGATCACGTTCCATCGCGAGCTGCGCGATCGTGCCATGACCGTATCGGTGCTCGACGAGGTGGAGGGCGTGGGGCCGACGCGCAAGAAGGCGCTCATGCGCCACTTTGGATCCATGAAGCGCCTGCGGGCGGCAAGCGTCGAGGAGATCGCGTCCGTGAAGGGCATTCCCGCCGCAGTTGCCCAGGCGGTGTACGATACGCTGCGCGCGTAAGGGGCAGGTCCTCCGCATGCCGGCCTCGCCTGCCCGCACGGGTGGGTATACTGGTGGGCAGACCGTCGAGCGAGGAGGCAGCGCGTGTCCGATATGAATCCCATCACTTCCGCCGAGCGCGCCGACCGCGTGCCCGATGTCGTGATCATCACCGGCATGTCGGGCTCGGGGCGCACCCAGGCGATGCACGTGTTCGAGGACATGGGCTACTTCTGCATCGACAACCTGCCGCCTCGCCTGATTCTGCAGCTCGCCGAGCTCGTGGGCATCAACGCGGGTATCGGGCGACATCTCGCCGTGACGAGCGATCTGCGCAGCCAGGGGCTGTTCGACGAGCTCCTCGATGCCATCAAGCAGCTCGAGGATCACGAGATGAGCTGCAAGGTGGTGTTTCTCGAGGCCTCCGACGAGGTCCTCATTCGCCGCTACAACGAAAACCGCCGTCGCCACCCGCTGGCCAAGCCGGGGGAGACCACGGCCGACGCCATTCAGCGCGAGCGCCTGGGCCTCAAAAGCATCCGTGAGCGCGCGGATATGACCATCGATACGAGCCGTTTGGCGACGAGCGCCCTGCGCACCAAGCTGCGCCATGCCTTCTCGGAGCTTGCCGACCAGCAGCTCATGGACGTGCACGTGTTCTCCTTCGGCTTCAAGCACGGCATGCCCGTGGAGGCCGATCTCATGATCGACGTGCGCTTCCTGCCCAACCCGTTTTACGACCCCGAGATGCGCTCCATGACGGGGCTTGACGAGAAGGTGTCGACGTTTGTGCTCGAGCACCCCAAGACCCAGGAGTTTTGGCGCGCCTGGTGCCAGCTGCTCGATGCGGTCATGCCGGGCTATGTCGCCGAGGGCAAGCCGCAGCTGTCCATCGCCATCGGATGCACCGGCGGCCAGCACCGCAGCGTGGCTATCGCGGAGGCCACGGCGCGCTACCTTGAACGCCAGCAGTACCACGTGAGCATCTCCCATCGCGATCTGTCGCGGGCGAACAGGACGGCAACGGGGGATCCGCACTGATACCCCGAAAGGGGCGGGAGTGTTTTGGGACGCCTGGGATATCTGATGGAAGGAGGGCTTGCCGATGTCGTTTACGGCCGAGGTGCGCGATGAACTGTCTCGCTGTGCGCCGACCTGCGAGTACTGCAACCTCGCGACGCTCGCGGCGCTGACGCGCGTGTGCGGTACGCTGGGCATCGCTGGACCTGGTCGCTATCGGCTCCAGGTCGCGACCGAAACGGGCGCCGTCGCGCGGACGATGATCGGGCTCACCCATCAGATCCTGAAGCTCAAAACGGAGTTCACCGTTCGCAAGAGCGTCCTGCACCGCGTGCGCAACTACCTCATCGCCCTGCCCGATCAGCCCGACCTCGAGAAAGCCCTTGTGCTTCTGGGCATCCTCGACCGCTCGGGCGGCCTGGTGGCGGGCATTCCGCACCATGTGGTCGCGCGCGACTGCTGCCGGCTCGCCTACATCAGGGGCAGTCTCATCGCCGGCGGCTTCGTCGCCGACCCGCGCGGCGACTTCCATCTGGAGATCTCAGTCCAGGGCGAGGCGTTTGCCCATGCCCTGGCCGATCTGATCGGTCAGGTCGGCGTGCGCGCCCGCGTCAACAGGCGCCGCTCTTCATATGCCGTCTACATCAAGAGCGCCGAGGATATCGTGTTGCTGCTGCGCCAGGTGGGGGCACCGCGCAGCGTGGCCGAGATCGAGGACGCCCGCAGCGTCAAGTCGGTGAAAAACGAGGTGAACCGAAGGGTGAACGCCGAGCTCGCCAACCAGGGGAGAAGCGCGGGCGCCGCCCAGCGCCAGATCGAGCTTATCGACGAGCTCGACCGCCAGGGGCTGCTCGACGGTTTGCCCGAGGCGCTTCTGTCGTTTTGCGCGCTTCGCCGGGCACACCCCGACCTGTCCCTGCGCGATCTCGGGCAAATTTGCGACCCCCCGCTCTCCAAGTCCGCGCTGTACCACCGGGTGCTCAGGTTGGAAAAGCTTGCCGGTGAGGCGCGCCAGAAAAACGATGAAACGCTTCAATAGGCCATACGCTGGGGTTTTGAAGCGAATCAAAGCTCTGAAAATCTCAAATCGACCCCTATTGTCGTGATACTCGCACCGAAAAAACGGTATATTCTAAGAGGTTTGTTTGTAGGCCTCGGCGGCAGGCAAGGGAACCTGCGGAGGCCTCGCGAAAGGAGACAAGCATGGCAGTAAAGGTTGCGATTAACGGCTTTGGCCGCATCGGTCGTCTCGCGTTCCGTCAGATGTTCGGTCACGAGGGCTCCGAGATCGTCGCTATCAACGACCTCACCTCCCCGGACATGCTCGCGTACCTGCTGAAGTACGACTCCACGCAGGGCAACTACTCCCGCGATCACGAGATCGTCGCCGGTGAGGACTCCATCACCGTTGACGGCAAGGAGATCACCATCTACAAGGAGGCCGACGCCAACAACCTCCCGTGGGGCGAGCTCGGTGTCGACGTCGTGCTCGAGTGCACCGGCTTCTACACCTCCAAGGCCAAGGCTCAGGCCCACATCAACGCTGGCGCCAAGAAGGTCGTCATCTCCGCTCCTGCTGGCAACGACCTGCCCACCATCGTTTACAACGTCAACCACGAGCAGCTGACCGCTGAGGACGACATCATCTCCGCCGCCTCCTGCACCACCAACTGCCTCGCCCCGATGGCCAAGGGTCTGAACGACTTCGCTCCCATCGTGTCCGGCATCATGACCACCATCCATGCCTGGACCGGCGACCAGATGCCGCTCGACGGCCCGCAGCGCAAGGGCAACAAGCGCCGCAGCCGCGCCTGCGCCGTCAACATCGTCCCCAACAGCACGGGTGCCGCCAAGGCCATCGGCCTGGTCCTGCCCGAGCTCAACGGCAAGCTCATCGGTGCCGCCCAGCGCGTCCCGACCCCGACCGGCTCGCTGACCAACCTCTACGCCGTCGTCGACAAGCAGGTCACCGCTGACGAGGTCAACGCCGCCATGAAGGCCTACGCCGAGACCATCCCCGAGACCTTCGCCTACAACACCGACGACATCGTCTCCACCGACATCATCGGCGAGACCCACGGCTCCATCTTCGACGCCACCCAGACCATGTGCTCCGATCTGGGCAACGGCCAGACCCTGGTGCAGGTTGTCTCCTGGTACGACAACGAGAACTCCTACACCTCTCAGATGGTCCGCACCATCAAGTACTTCGAGAAGTTCATCGGCTAACATCCGCCCCTAGAGCTTCCAGCGTCTTGTGTTGAGAGGGCGCGGCCTTGAAGGCGTATGCCCCAAAGGCCGCGCCCTTCTTATTTAGGGTTCCGCGATGCGCGAGCCCGAAAGAGAAAGGTAAGTTGCCATGGCTTTCACCAAGAAGACCGTCCGCGACATCGACGTCGACGGCAAGCGCGTTCTTATGCGTGTCGACTTCAACGTGCCCCTGAAGGACGGCGTCGTGACCGACGACACCCGCGTGCGCGCCGCCATCCCCACCATCCAGTACCTCAAGGAGCACAACGCCAAGATCATCCTCATGAGCCACCTCGGCCGTCCCAAGGGCGACGGCTTCGAGCCGGCGCTGTCCCTGAAGCCTGCTGCCGACAAGCTCGCCGAGCTCACCGGCTATGACGTCAGGTTCGTCGAGGACACCTACGGCGAGAAGGCCGCCGAGGCCGTCGCCGCCCTCGAGCCGGGCGACATTCTCGTGCTCGAGAACGTCCGCTTCGACAAGCGCGAGAAGAAGAACGACCCCGAGATCGGCAAGATCCTCGCCTCCTACGGCGACGTCTTCGTGCTCGACGCCTTCGGCACCGCGCACCGCGCCCAGGGTTCCGTGGTGGGCCCGGCCGCGTACCTGCCCGCTGTCGCCGGCTTCCTGCTCGAGAAGGAGGTCGACACCCTGACCGGCATCTTCGCCGAGCCCGAGCGTCCCTTCGTCGCCATCGTCGGCGGCTCTAAGGTGTCCTCCAAGATCGGCGTTCTCGATCACCTGATCGACTCCGCTGACACCCTGATCATCGGTGGCGGCATGGCCTACACCTTCTTCCTCGCCAAGGGTTACACCGTCGGTACCTCCCTCAAGGAGGAGGACTGGGTCGAGCGCGCCGGCGAGATGCTCAAGAAGGCCGAGGACAAGGGCGTCAAGATCCTGCTTCCCGTGGACAACATCGTTGCCGACCACTTCGGCGAGGACGCTGTCGGCGAGGTCGTCGACTCCGACAAGATTCCCGATGACCGCATGGGCATGGACATCGGCCCCAAGACCGAGGCCCTGTACGCTGAGGCCATCGCCGGCGCCAAGACCGTGTTCTGGAACGGCCCCATGGGCGTGTTCGAGATGGATCAGTTCGCTCACGGCACCGAGGCTGTCGCCCGCGCCGTGGCCGACTCCGATTGCACCTCGATCATCGGCGGCGGCGACTCCGTGGCCGCTATCAACAAGTTCGACCTTGCTGACAAGATGAGCTGGATCTCCACCGGCGGTGGCGCTTCCATGGAGCTCGTCGAGGGCAAGGCCCTTCCCGGAGTGGAGGCTCTCAACGATGCCGAGTAACCGCACCCGCCTCATTGCAGGCAACTGGAAGATGAACAACGACGTGCCTGCCGCCAAGGAGCTGGCGGAGGCGCTCGTCGAGAAGGTTCCCGCAGGTAACGTCGAGGTCGTCGTCTGCCCGCCGACCATCGATCTGGCCTGCACGTCTCACAAGATCGCCGACAGCGCCATCAAGCTCGGTGCCCAGAACGTGTACTGGGAGGAGAAGGGCGCCTACACTGGCGAGACCTCCTGCGCCATGCTGAAGTCGGTGAACGCCGAGTACTGCATCATCGGTCACTCCGAGCGCCGCGACTACTTTCATGAGACCGACGCCGACGAGAACAAGAAGGCCCGTGCCCTCGTTGCCGCTGGCATCACCCCGATCTTCTGCTGCGGCGAGTCGCTCGAGACCCGTGAGGCCGGCGAGCACGTCGCGTTCGTGACCGCGCAGGTTCGCGCCGGCCTGGAGGGCGTGGCCATCGAGTCCGCCGACCAGCTGGTCATCGCCTATGAGCCCATCTGGGCCATCGGCACGGGCAAGACCGCCACGGCGGCCGATGCCCAGGAGGTCTGCGGCGCCATCCGTGCCACCCTCGTCGAGATCTTCGGCGAGGAGCTCGCCGGTGGCATCCGCGTGCTGTACGGCGGTTCGGCCAAGCCCGAGAACATCGCCGGCTTCCTCGCTGAGGAGGACGTCGACGGCGCCCTCGTGGGCGGCGCCTCGCTCAAGGCCGATGACTTCGCTGCCATGGTCGAGAAGGCGGGGGAGTAGCACATGGCTAAGCATCTTCCCGCCCTGCTCGTGATCATGGACGGTTGCGGCCTGGCGCCCGAGGGCGCCGATAACGCCGTGGCCGCCGCCAACACGCCGTTTCTGGACAGCCTGTACGAGCAGTATCCTCACACCACCCTCGGTGCGTCCGGCGAGGACGTCGGCCTTCCCGACGGCCAGATGGGCAACTCCGAGGTCGGCCATCTGAACATCGGTGCCGGCCGCATCGTGTTCCAGGAGCTGTCGCGCATCAACAACTCCATCAAGGACGGTTCGATCCAGGAGAACGAGACGCTCGCCCGCGCCATGGACGATGTTGCCAAGAACGGCGGCACCCTGCACCTGCTGGGCCTCGTGTCCCCGGGTGGCGTGCACTCCATGCAGCGCCACGGTGAGAACCTCTCCGCCATCGCCGCCATCCACGGCGTCGAGCGCATCCGCTTCCATTGCTTCATGGACGGCCGCGATGTCGACCCGCATTCCGGTGCCGGCTACATCGAGACCCTGAAGCAGAACCTCGAGGCGCTCTCCACCTATGCGGGCGTCGATGCCCGCATCGCCACGGTCTCCGGCCGCTACTGGGCCATGGACCGCGACAACCGCTGGGAGCGCGTCGAGCGCGCCTATGATGTCATCACGCTGCCGAGCGAGTCCGACACCGACCCGGTCGAGGGCGTGAAGGCTTACTACGAGCGCGACGAGCGCGGCGACGAGTTCGTCGAGCCGTTTGCCTGCCACAACGAGGGCGTGCATGACGGTGACGCCATGGTCTTCTTCAACTTCCGTCCCGATCGTGCCCGCGAGATGACGCGCGCGTTTACCGAGGACGACTTCGATGGCTTCGAGCGCAAGGTCGCGCCCAAGCTGTCGCACTTCGTGACCATGACGGAGTACGACGACACGTTCAAGAACGTCGAGGTGGCATTCCCCAAGACGTTCCCCGAGAACGTGCTCGCCGACGTCATCGCCCAGAACGGCTTGAAGCAGCTGCATACCGCCGAGACCGAGAAGTACGCCCACGTGACGTTCTTCCTGAACGGCGGCGTCGAGGAGCCCAAGGAGGGGGAGGAGCGCGTGCTCGTGCCCTCGCCGAAGGTTGCCACCTACGATCTGCAGCCCGAGATGAGCGAGCCCGAGGTCACCGAGAAGCTCGTGGCTGCCATCAACGAGGACCGTGCTGACTTCTACATCGTCAACTACGCCAACTGCGACATGGTCGGTCACACCGGCGTGTTCGATGCGGCGGTCAAGGCCGTCGAGGCCGTTGACGACGGTCTGTCCCGTGTGATTCCGGCGATTCTCGCCAAGGGCGGCTTTGCCCTGATCACCGCTGACCACGGCAACGCGGACCACATGTTCGACGTCGATGCCGAGGGCGACAAGCACCCGTTCACGGCGCACACCACCAACCGCGTGCCGTTCATCGTGGTCGATCCGGCCGCCAAGCTCACCGGCATCGAGGACGGACGCCTGTCCGATATCGCCCCGACGATGCTCACGCTCGCCGGTCTCGAGCCCTCGCCCGAGATGACCGGTCGCGTCCTCGCCACCGAGGAATAGGGGTTCGTTGGGGACGTGTTCCTTCCAACCCAT
>CASEEY010000026.1 GCA_949287055.1 uncultured Collinsella sp. | reverse complement strand
TTCGGTTGCCTCAAGGGAACCGAGACGGACGGCTACGAGCTCGATCTGGACGCGTGCAAGCGCATCGTCGGCGCAGCGATCGCGGCGGCCGATGCGTTTTGTCTCGACCATATCGACATCACCTTCCACATGGCCTTTGACGCGCTTCCCGCCGAGGCGCAGCTTCCTGCAATCGACGCCCTCGCCGACCTGGGCGTCACGCGCATCCTCACGCACGGCGCACCCGCCGGAACCCCCATTCTGGGCAACCTGGAGCGCCTGCGCGAGCTGACCGAATACGCCGCGGGACGTCTCATCATCCTGCCGGGCGCCGGTATCACGTATGAAAACGTGGCCGAGGTCGTGGCGGGTATCGGCGCACCTGAGGCTCACGGCACCAAGATCGTCAGGCTCGCGTGATGGTGCGCGGTGATATTGTGGCGAACATGCAGCGGGATAACGAGATGACGGCGTATGACCGCGAGGGCGGTTGTTCGCCCCGCGCCATCTTTTTCGATGTGGACGGCACGCTCGTCTCGCATCGCACCAAGCGCGTGCCGCCGAGCACGGTCGCTGCCCTGGCCGAGTTGCGTCGTCGGGGCTGCAAGGTGTTTGTCGCGACCGGGCGCTCCATGCCCGAGTTTGCCTACCTGCCCCTGCAGGAGCTCACCTTTGACGGCTACGTCTTGGTGGGCGGTCAGGAGGCGCGCGATGCCGAGGGCAACGTGATCTTTGCCGACCCCATCGTCGGAGACGACCTCGACGTGCTGCTCGAGGAGTTTCGGGCCTGCCGCCGCCCCATCCTGTTCTACGAGTCCGTGCGGATGTACGCGAATTTTGTCAACGACCACGTCCGCAAAGTCGAAGAAGAGGTCTCGACTCCCGTGCCGCCGATCGACGAGCCCCGCGCGGACCTGCCGGTCCTCAAGGCGATCATCTACGAGGACGATTCGCGCGAGGACGATTTCATGGCGCGCCTGCCGGGCTGCAAGGCGACGCGCTGGCATCGTGGCGCCTACGATGTCGTTCCTGCCGCCGGAGGCAAGGTCGCCGGCATCCAAGCGCTGCTCGACCACTTCGGCATCGCGCGCGAGCAGACCATGGCGTTCGGCGACGGCGAGAACGACGCCGATATGCTGTGCTTCGTTCGGACGGGCGTGGCTATGGGCAACTGCGATGACGAGGCGCGCGCTGCGGCAGATATCGTCTGCGGGGATATCGATGAGGATGGTCTCGCCCGTGCGCTCGCCGACTTCGGGCTGATCGGCTCGCTCGGCTAGCGCAGGGTTTCGTTTATAGATGGATTGTGGGGCGGGCTCGCTCGCCTCACTGCTTTCGCTTGGTCAGGAGTCTGGCCGCCGAGATTTTGCGTTTGCGCTCTCCTGTGTCCTCGGCGCACAGACGGTCGATGATATGCCCGAACACTGCGGCGAGGATCTGCTGGAACAGCGTTCCGCACATGACCGGAAACACCGTCTCGCCCGGGAAGTACTGGGCGGCGATCACCGCACCCGACGAGATATTGCGCAGCCCGCAGGTGAAGCTCATCGTCGCCAACAGGGGCTGCGAGCCGTGCATGATGCGGGCGGCCAGCATGCCCCAGAAGAATCCGGACGTTGCGAAGACAAGGATGAAGAGGGCGACCTCGAGGCGCTGCCACGTCATGTTGAGCACGTATTCGCTCATCGAGGTCGAGTTCGCCGTGATGAGCACGATGGTGATAAGCCTGCTCAGCGGGCTCAGGCTCGGGGAGAGGACGTCATGCCCCCAGCCGCGCGTGAGCTCGTTGACGACGATGCCCGCGAGCGCCGGCAGGGCAATCATAAAGATCATGTCCGTCATCATCCCCATCGCGTCGATATGAATCGAGGTGCCGAGGAGAGTGGAGAGGGTGAACGGTATGGTCACAGGCGAGATGACGGTGGATACGAGGATCGCCGCCAGGCACAGGGGTCCGTCGCCCTCGTAGATGCCCACCCACATGAAGCTGATGACAGCGATGGGAACGCTGTACTCGAGCACCACGCCGGCGACGAGGTTCACGTTGTCGCCGAACAGGGCCGATCCGATCAGGTAGGCGAGCAGGGGCATGGCGACCTCGGCGATCGCCAGGATGACCAACAGGCGCGCGGGGTGCCTGAACACCTGCAGCAGCTGGCCGAAGGTGTTCGACAGGGCGCCTTGGAACGTCATGATGGCGAAGATGAACGGAACGATTGCCTTGAGGGGGCCGAATACACCGGGGAGCAGGACGCCGGTCGCCACGCACAGCGGGACGATGAACGCCATGTGCGAGCCGATTGCCGATCCCATGCGCTTCCAGCGCTCCATGAAGACAGCCACGTTCTTCCCCCTCATATGCCACTGATTGCCCGCGCGCATCGCGCGCTTCGCCATGCTACTGAAAGCATGTTACCGTCAGATTACCGGGACAAGTGTCACACGGAACATTCTTGCGCATCCGGTCGGAAGCGATGCCGGCGGGGCGGGGGAGCGCAGGCGGGGCAAGGGGGAGGCGACGCGCCTTTGCACCTTGCCGTCGCTTTTGGCCATATCCGCCCACGGTCGGGTTCGTCGCCGCTCCCCGCATGCCTGTCGATTCTGTCCGCACGGTGCGTATAATGGAGACGTTCAACAGCACGGTCCGCCGCAGCGGACCCACATCCAAGGACGTGCCTATGCATAGAATGCACTCCGTGCGCGCCGCGTGCGCCTGGCGCCGCGTGCGCCCCGCAAGCGTGCTCCATCTTCCGGCCAAGGCGGTACGCCATGGCATCGCTTAAGACCACGCGTCGCTGGGCGCTTGCCCCAAGCGACCCCGCGATCGAGCGGGAGCTCGCGCGCGGACTCGGCGTGGCGCCCCTCGTTGCTCGCATCATGGTTGCCCGCGGCATCAAGACGGTCGAGGACGGCAGGCTGTTCCTCACGCCCTCGCTCGAGCGCGACTGGGCCGACCCCGCGATCATCCCCGGTCTTTCAGACGTCGCCGACCGCGTGGAGGCGGCGCTCGACGCCCATGAGTCCATCGCGGTGTTCGGCGATTTCGACGTCGACGGCATCACATCGACCTGCCTTTTGACCGAGGCGCTCCGCGAACTCGGCGGGACGGTCCATCCGTTCATCCCGCATCGCTTCGACGAGGGGTACGGTCTCAGCGAAATCGCGCTCGAGCGCGTGGTGGAGGCGTGCCGCCCTTCGCTCGTCATCACGGTCGACAACGGCATCGCCGCGCGCGATGAGGTTGCGGCGCTCACGGCCATGGGCATAGACGTCGCCGTGACGGATCATCACGAGCCGGCGGACCTCGTGCCGCAGGGCGTGCCGGTCGCCGACCCGAAGCTTGCCGCCGAAAGCCCCAGCCGCGAGCTCGCCGGGGCGGGTGTTGCCCTCAAGCTCGTCCATATGCTGGGCGCGCGACGCGGCACCCCCGACCTTTGGCGCTCCTATACCGAGGTCGCGGCGCTCGGCACGGTTTCGGATATGATGCCGCTCACCCCCGAGAACCGTGCGCTCGTCGCTGACGGCATCGCCCGCATGCGCTCCAGCGCGCGTCCCGGCTATGTCGCCCTGGCGGCGCTCGCGCGCGTCGACCTGTCCTCGATCACCGCCGACGCGCTGTCGTTCTCCCTCATCCCTCGCCTGAACTCCGCCGGTCGCATGGCGGACCCGACGCTTGCGCTCGATCTGCTGCTGCAGACCGACCCCGTCGAGGCGGGGCGCCTGGCGGCCGAGCTCGAGCGGATCAACCAGGAGCGCCGCGACATCGAGGGCGCGCTCGCCGAGGAGGCCATGGAGCTCGTCGAGCGCACCTACGACGGGAGCCGCGTGATCGTCGTCGGCGGCGAGGGTTGGCATGAGGGCGTCAAGGGCATCGTCGCAAGCCGACTTGCCGGCCGCTATCACGTCCCCACGCTGCTGTTCTCCATATCCGACGGCATCGCGCGCGGGTCGGGCCGTTCGGTCGGTTCGGTAAACCTCTTCGACGCGGTCGAACAGTGTTCCGATCTGCTGATCCGGTTCGGCGGCCACGCCGGGGCGGTCGGCGTCACCGTGGAGGCGGACAAGCTCGACGCGCTGCGTGCGCGCCTGGGGGAGGTCCTCGCGGCGCTTCCCGAGGAGGATTTCGAGGACACGCGCGAGGTCGCCGCCATCGCCTCGCTGTCCGAGCTCGATATCGACACGATCGAGCAGATATCCGCCTTGGAGCCGTTCGGGCAGGGCAACAAGGTGCCGCTGCTCGCGGCGACGGGCGTGACCATGTGCGACCGTGCAGCGGTGGGCAAGAGCGGCGAGCACATGCGCTTCACCGCGACCGACGGCGCATCGAGCGTCGCCGCCATCATGTTCCGCGTTCCCGATATCGAGCGGCAGGTGTCCTGCGACTCGGTAGTCGACCTCGTGTTCGAGGCGGTCGCCGAGCACTGGCAGGGCCGCGTGAAACCCAAGCTCATGGTCAAAGATATCCTCTGCCATGCGTGCGAAGACGGTGCCGTATCGCATGAAGGCGCGCCGCTTGACGGGTTGGATGCTGTAGATGATGCCGAGGCGGTCGGCGTTTCCGATCGGCACTATGACGAGCCGCAGCCGGACACAGCTCGCCGCTCCCTGCTTGCGCAGCTGTCCTACGATGAGCTGACGCGCTCGCTCATCCACGCGTTCATAGGTGCCGCGAGCCCGCATCCCGCCCAGATCGAGGCGCTGGAGGCCCTCGCGCGGGGCGAGGGCGTGCTGGCCGTCATGGGCACCGGGCGCGGCAAGTCGCTTATCTTCCAGGTCCATGCTGCCCGTGAGGCGCTCGTGCGCCGTCGCGCGAGCGTGTTTATCTATCCGTTGCGCGCGCTCGTGACCGACCAGTCGTTCCATATCGCGTCGGCCTTCGCGAGCCTAGGACTGCGTGCTGCGGTCCTGACCGGCGAGACGGCCTCTTCCGAGCGCGATGCCGCGTTTTCGCGCCTTGCTGCGGGCGGGGTCGACGTCGTGCTCACCACGCCCGAGTTCCTGTCGGTCAACCGCGCGCGCTTCGCCGCCGCCGGTCGAATCGGCTTCGCGGTCGTGGACGAGGCCCATCACGCGGGCCTTGCCCGCGGGGGCGAGCGCACCGCCTACCTCGACCTTCCCGAGATACTTGCCGCGCTGGGAAACCCGGTCGTCTTTGCTGCCACCGCCACCGCCGATGAGCGCGTATGCGCAGAGATCCGCCGTATCCTGCCCATCGGCCGCACGGTGGTCGATGACCATATCCGTGAGAACCTCGTCCTCGAGGACGAGCGCGATCTTGCCAGCAGAGAGAACCGCCTCGTCTCCATCGTGGCGACCGGGGAGAAGTGCGTGGTCTACGTCAACTCGCGCGATCAGGCGCGATCGCTCGCGCAGGTCCTGCGTCGTCGCGTTCCCGAGCTCGCGCCGTCCATCGCGTTTTACCATGCCGGTCTGGCCCGCGACGTGCGCCGCCGCGTGGAGGAGGCGTTCCGCGCGGGCACCCTTTCCTGCATCGTGTCGACATCGGCGTTTGGCGAGGGCGTCAACCTGCCCGATATCAGGCACGTCGTGCTGTACCACATGCCTTTCGGATCGATCGAGTTCAACCAGATGAGCGGCCGCGCCGGCCGCGACGGCCGTCCCGCGAGCATCCATCTGCTGTACTCCGCGCGCGACGCGCGCATCAACGAGCGCTTGCTCGACGCGTCGGCTCCGAAGCGCGAGGAGCTGGTGACGCTGTACCGGGCTCTGCAGACCATGTGGCGCGCCAACCGCTCGCGGACGGGCGAGACGAGTTTTTCGGCCAGCGATCTGGATATCGCGCAGATGTGCCTGGCGATCGACGCCCGCAGCCCCGTGGAGGAGCGCGCCGTCTCCTGCGGCCTGGCCGTATTCGAGGAGCTCGGGTTCGCCCGGGTGAGCTCGACGGGCGCCGCTCGCCGAATCGCGATGAGCGAGCATCCGGGAAAGGTCGACCTCGCTTCCTCTGTGCGCTACCTTGAGGGAATCCATGCGCGCATGGAGTTTTCGGCGTTCAAGGGCTGGGCGCTCACCGCTTCGGCTTCTGATATGCTGAATCGAGTGAACAGACCCATCGCACCATATATCGGGTAGGGGGGACACCATGGATACCGCCGTGTCGAACAAGGCGACCGGATCGCAGGCGCACGTACACACCAATCAGGAGGGGTCGCTTCAGCCCACCGCATCGATGGTGCATTACACCCATGCGGACGATCTTCCCTACGAGATCATGGCGGACAACTACGACAAGCTCGCCGGGCTCTGCCGCAAGTACATGGGCGAGGCCGATCAGGTCAAGGTCGAGCGGGCGTACTGCTTCGCCGCCGAGAAGCACGCCAAGCAAAAGCGGCGCAGCGGCGAGATGTACATCAACCATCCCGTCGAGGTCGCCATCATCTTGGCCGAGCTCAATATGGATTGCGACGTGGTGTGCGCGGCTCTTTTGCACGACACGGTCGAGGACACCGAGACCTCGCTTGCCGACGTGACGGATATCTTCGGCGAGACGGTTGCCGAGCTCGTGGACGGCGTCACCAAGCTCACCAACATCGACGTCGACACGATGGACGAAAAACAGGCGCTCAACCTGCGCAAGATGTTCCTTGCGATGAGCCGCGACATCCGCGTGGTCATCGTTAAGCTCGCCGACCGCCTGCACAACATGCGGACGCTCGCGGCGCTGCGCGAGGATCGCCGGCTGTTCAAGGCGCGCGAGACCATGGACGTCTATGCGCCGCTGGCCGACCGTCTGGGCATCTCCTCGATCAAGTGGGAGCTCGAGGACCTTTCGTTTTTCTATCTCGAGCCCGAGGCCTACCAGCGCATCGCGCGCATGGTCGCCGAGAGCCGCGAGGTGCGCGAGCGCTTCTTGGCCGAGACCATCAAGACGCTCGATGACGAGCTGAAGCGGGTGGGAATCACCGGCTACCAGATCAACGGCCGCTCCAAGCACTACTGGTCCATCTATCAGAAGATGAAGCGCAAGGGCAAGGAGTTCTCCGAGATCTACGACCTCGTGGCGCTGCGCGTCATCACCGGTTCGGTGGGCGATTGCTATTCGGCGCTCGGCGCCGTGCACACCTTGTGGCACCCCATGCCGGGGCGTTTCAAGGACTACATCGCCATGCCCAAGCTCAATAACTACCAGTCGCTGCACACGACGGTTATCGGTCCCACCGCGCGTCCGCTCGAGATTCAGATCCGCACGTACGAGATGCACGAGCAGGCCGAGTACGGCATCGCCGCGCACTGGCTCTACAAGCGCTCGGGCGGCTCGTCGGCTGCCAAATCCAACGAGGCGCAGCGTCTGGACGACCAGATCAACATGCTCAAGCACTCGTTGGACTGGGCTGCCTCCGACGACATCGACGATGCCAAGGAGTTCCTGCACACCCTCAAGGCCGATCTCTACGATACCGAGATCTTCGTGTTCACGCCCAAGGGCGAGGTCATGAGTCTGCGCGCCGGGGCGACCCCCCTCGACTTCGCCTACGCCGTCCACACCGAGGTGGGCAACCACTGCGTCGGTGCCAAGGTCAACGGCGTCATGGCGCCGCTGACGCATGAGCTCGCAACCGGCGACCGCGTCGAGATCATGACCAACAAGGCGTCGCGACCCTCGCACGACTGGCTGAACATCGTGCGCACCCCGTCGGCGCGCTCCAAAATCAAGCGCTACTTCGCCGCGGTCACGAAGGACGACAACGCGACCGCCGGTCGCGACATGCTCGCCCGCGATCTGCGCAAGCGCGGCTACGGCATCTCCACGCAGCGCACGACGCGCGCGCTCAACACCGTGGCCGAGCAGCTCAACTTCAAGCAGATCGACGACGTGTTCGCCGCGATCGGCGGCGGCAAGCTCGCCGTTCGCATGGTGGGCAACAAGGTCCAGCAGATTCTGGATCCCAAGCCCGAGGCCCCCGTCAAGAAGCCCGAGGCGGAAGACGAGGCTCAGCCGGCGCGCGGGTCGAACCGCCGTCCGCGTTCCTCGTCCAAGTCCAATTCGGGCGTCATGGTCAAGGGGGAGGCGAGCAAGGGGCTGCTCGTGCGTCTGGCCCATTGCTGCAACCCGGTGTTTGGCGACGATATCGTCGGCTTCATCACCCGCGGTCGCGGCGTGTCGGTGCATCGTGCCAACTGCCCCAACGTCAAAGGTCTCATGGAGCATCCCGAGCGCATGATCGAGGTCGCTTGGGATCGCGGTGCAGATGCCCTGTTCCAGGTCGAGATCGTAGTCGAGTGCCTTGATCGTATGGGACTGCTCAAGGACGTGACCATCGCCATCGGCGACGCGGGCGGCAACATCCTGTCCGCGGCGACCGCGACCGATCGCGAGGGCGGAGCCACCCTGCGCTTCCTGGTCGAGATTTCGGATGCGAGCGGTCTGGAGCCGCTGTTCTCCGCCATCTCCTCGGTGGAGAGCGTCTACGATGTCAGGCGCCTCATGCCGGGCGAGGGGAACATCACCATGAAGCGCCGGGGTTAGGCCTTCCCAGGCACCCCACCTCGCCGTTCATTCGGTCGGTCGCCGCGCCAAGGCGTGCTCCCTCCCTCTTTCACGGCGATCTGGGGCACCTGGAAAGGCCTAACGGCCGGATTGGGTCCCGATCCTGCCCTCAAGCCTTCGGGCGCCGCGCGCTCGGCGTGCGCCCTCGGCTTTCGCGGCGATCTGGGGCACCTGGGAAGGCCTGAAGGGGATGAGGGGGCGTCCGGCTTGTCCTTCAATCGCCGGGGCGCCGCGCGTTAGGCGTGCGCCCTCGGCTTTCGCGGCGATCTGGGGCAGCTGGGAAGGCCTGAGGTCGATGGGGGCACCCGATCTCGTCCTATAATTATCGGGCGCCGCGCGCCAGGCGTGCGCCCTCGGCTTTCAGGCGCCCGCGGACGCCGGGGATGGCTGCGGGCGGCGGAGCATCTGATAGCTACTGCTCAATTGCTGGGCGCACCGTCTCGTGCGCCCGTCGGAAAGGAACGGTATGGAGAACAGCGAGTTTTCCCTTGACCTTACGGCACGCGGATCGCTGTCTGTCGAATGCGTGGTCAACGGTCCCATTCAGACGAACACCTACTTCGTCGCCTCGGGCGATGAGGCGGTGATTATCGATCCGGCGTGGGATGGCGAGGAGCTCGCGCGCCATTTCGCTGCATACCATCCCGGTGTGCGCGTCACCGCGCTCGTGTGCACGCATGGGCATGCCGATCATACCGGTGGCGTGGCGGGCCTTCGTCGCGTGCTGGGCGATGAGGTTCCCTTCGTTATCGCCGAGGCGGATGCCGACACGGCGCGCCGCCATGTGGGATGGCTGCGGGCAAACTGGGGGATCGACACCCCGGCGCCGCCCGAGCCCGATCGCCTCCTCCATGAGGGCGATACGGTTGAGTTCGGCGATGTCTGCCTCCAGGTCATCGCAACGCCGGGCCATACGCCGGGAGGCATCGTGCTGTTCGCTGCCACCGAGGGCGGGGACATCGCCTTCTGCGGCGACACGCTGTTTCCGGGCAGCCACGGGCGCACGGACCTCGAGGGGGGCGACGAACGGACGATCATGCACTCGCTTGCCCACATGTTCAGGATTCTCCCCGACGACACGCGCTGTCTTCCCGGGCATAACGGCTCCACGACGGTTGCCGTCGAGCTCGAGAACAACGAGTTCGTTCGCCGCGCGCTCAGCTTGGGGTACTGACGGGGCTGCTGCCAAAGCAGGCGAGCTTCCGCCATCATGGACGCGTTGTGAAGGGGCGTCGCCGTTTCAAGGCGATGCCCCGTGTTGTTTTTAGGGTCGCCGTGCGTGCCGCGGCGCCGCGCTGCTTTGCGCCGACAGTCGCTGCCAGCAGATGTCGGAAGTGCGCGGGAGCCGTGTTGGACGGCCGTCGGGTTTTATCCGAAATATGTCGGATGACCTGCAAAATCTTTTCCCATCAGGCGCGCTGAAAGCCAGCTGGACGATAGCCTTGAGGTGAAGCCGGATCGATGCGAAAGGTGGCGTCATGGATGGGTTCGAGGATGTTCAGCAGGCGATGCGCTATGTCGCGGACTACTGGATCAAACGGAAGTGGACGTTTCTGAACGAGGCGAACGAGGAGTTTGTCGCCTTCGTCGATCCGGCGTTCTACTACCAGGAATGCCTGACGCCCGACGAGGTCGCCTCGGTCAGCATGTGCTTTACCGAGTGGGTGCTGTTCGAGCGACCGCTTCGTCGAGGGAAGACGCCCTTGCAGATCCTGCGCGACGACCCGCCGCAGGATGCTCCAGAGGGGCTCGCGGACATCCTGCGCGCCGTCGATGCGAGCCAGGTGTTCTCGCGTTTCGCGATATGCGACAAGGATGTGGCGAGCGGCATGACGGTCCTGCGGGATGTGCGGACCGACTGCAGATACGACGTACTCGATCCCCACATCTGCGCGATGGAGCATTGGGGCGCAGGGGCCGTTGCCGTGAGGATCGCACGCGTGCGGGGCACGTGGCAGCCGGTGGGGCAGGTGTACCTCTATGATCACGTGCCCGCCCAGGAAAACGTCATCGATGGTCCGGGGGAGATGCATCCGGAGGATTACCTGTGCAAGCCGGAGGCGGAGCATGCGAGTTTCTATCTGAGGCTGCTACGCGATATTCTGGGAATCGATGGACGCTATCACAAGAGCGCTCGCGTGCGGGGGCGTGCAGCCTGACGGTCGGGTCGGTGCATATATGCCGTGTGCGACATCCTCGCCCCGGTTTGTTACCTCCATGGGTCATCCGTGCATTTGGTGGCTGATGCCTGTCCATCGAGTGGTAGACTATGGCGAAGTATCAGAGCAAACCTACAGGGAGGTTTTCCATGCTCGTCAACGCAGCAGAGATGCTCAAGAACGCCGAGGCTGGTCACTACGCGCTCGGCGCCTTCAACACCAACAATCTCGAGTGGACCCTTTCCATCCTTCAGGCCGCCGAGGAGGCCAAGTCCCCGCTCATCATGCAGTGCACCGGCGGTGCCGCCAAGTGGATGGGCGGCTACAAGGTCTGCGCCGATATGGTCAAGGCCGCCGTCGAGGCCCTGAACATCACCGTCCCGGTCGCCCTGCACCTCGATCACGGTTCGTATGAGGACTGCTTCAAGTGCATCGAGGCCGGCTTCACCTCCATCATGTACGATGGCTCCCATGAGGAGACCTTCCAGATCAACCTCGACCGCACCAAGGAGCTCGTGGAGCTCGCCCACTCCAAGGGCATTTCCATCGAAGCCGAGGTCGGCGGCATCGGCGGCGTCGAGGACGGCGTCGCCTCCAACGGCGAGCTGGCTGATCCCGCCGAGTGCAAGCAGATTGCCGACCTGGGCGTCGACTTCCTCGCCTGCGGCATCGGCAACATCCACGGCGTGTATCCGGCTGACTGGGCTGGTCTGTCCTTCGATCGCCTCGCCGAGATCAAGGCCGAGGTCGGCGATCTTCCGCTCGTGCTCCACGGCGGCACCGGCATCCCCGTCGACCAGATCCAGAAGGCCATCTCCATGGGTGTCTCCAAGATCAACGTCAACACCGACCTGCAGCTCGTCTTCGCCGCTGCCACGCGCGGTTACATCGAGGCCGGCAAGGATCAGCAGGGCAAGGGCTATGACCCCCGCAAGCTGCTGAAGCCCGGCCGCGACGCCATCGTCGAGCGCACCAAGGAGCTCATGGAGGAGTTCGGCTCTGTGAACAAGGCGTAACGCCTGACCTCACGTAGCTGTCCGGAAGGCCCCGACGGGTTTCCACGCCCACGTCCTCGCCGCTGCGCGGCTGCGGGATGTGGGCTTTGGAAATCCCGTCGGGGCTTTCCTGCGTTTACGGGGCTGGGCGTTTCGACTTGCAGCCGAGCGGGCGAAGCTGGGCGGGGTTGGAGTTGGGGGCGTTGCGCTGCGCTTCGCGCTCAAGGGGTGTTGGGGGTAGAATCGGGATGGTTCGGGGTTGTCGACCCTGGCTTATCAGTAATGGATGCAAGGGGGAGAGATGGCGGTTAAGACCACGTTGCCCGAGGAAGGCAAGCTTGTTGTGGAAGGGCCGGTCGGGTGCGCCGACGAGGTTTCCAACGACGATTATCGCTTTCTGGTCGTGGGCTTGCCTGCAGAGATTGAGCGGCTCAAGCAGGCGGGGTATCTCATCCAGGCGATTCATGCGTGCGACGAGTTGCTAAAAGGTGACGTTACGCCGGAGCTTGCGGCGTGCCTGCGTGTCGAGCGCCATCGCATGGGCAGGTTGGCTCAGCAATTCTGCGTGACGCGCGCCGAGGCGCTCGCCGCCATCCGCGCCGAGTGGCCGGAGTTTACCGAGGAGCAGCTCGATGACCTCATTGCACGCAAGCGTATCGATTGGCGCTTCATCGAGGGCGAGCAGCGCTTTCTCGACAACTTCCTCGATTCGCTGCGCGTGTATCCCTCCGAGGTTCCCGGGCTCAAGAAGGATGAGTCTCGCGACCTCGAGCTTCGCGACGCTATGCTCGCGCGCATGCATGAGCAGGGCGGCCTGACCTGCGAGATTTCACTGAAGGCGTCCATTGATGTCCCCGGGGCGACGCCGGGCGAGATGTTGCGCGCGTGGCTGCCGGTGCCGGCGGCCTGTCCTCAGCAGTCCGCTATCGACGTTTACGATTGGACTCCCGGCGTGCTCGTCGCCAAAGAGGATGCGCCCGCGCGCACGGCGTTTTGGGGCTCGAGGGAGTCTCATACCTTTGAGGCGAGTTACCGCTACCGCATCCACGCGCCGTATGTCGACACCTGCGCATCGGCTCCCGCGGAACATGTTGTGGCAGACGATACGGTTGTCGATGACGATCTCGCTGAGCTTGCGCCTCATATCGTGTTCACGCCGTATCTGTGCACGTTGACCGCGCGAGTCGTCGGCGACATCGAGCGCCCGATCGACCAGGCGCGCGCCATCTACGACTACATCACCCAAAATGTGGACTACCGCTATCAGCCTTCCTATGCGCAGCTCGACTGCATCCCGGACCATTGCGCGAAGTCGCTGCGCGGCGATTGCGGTGTCATGGCGCTCACGTTTATCACCATGTGTCGCATCGCAGGCATTCCTGCACGCTGGCAGTCCGGCCTGTACGTGTCTCCCGATTACGTCGGCCCGCATGACTGGGCGATGTTTTATACCGACGAGTTCGGCTGGCTGTGGGCGGATTGCTCGTTCGGTTCTTCTGCGCGACGCGAGGGCAACGAGGCGCGCCGCCTGCACTACTTCGGCAATCTCGATCCATGGCGCATGGTGGCGAATTCCCGCTATCAGGCTGAGTTGACGCCCGCCTGCAACGGCGTGCGCTGCGACCCCTTCGACAACCAGATGGGTGAGGCAAGCGTAGAGGGCCGCGGGTGCGATGAGAACGAAATACTCCGCAGCATCGAGCTTATCGAAATGCACGAGGTGTAAGCACGGCGCCGTATGCTACTATAGTCCGCGTGCTGTGCCCGAGTGGCGGAATTGGCAGACGCAGTGGACTCAAAATCCACCGGTGGCGACATCGTGCGAGTTCGAGTCTCGCCTCGGGCACCATAGAGAACAGTGAGGGCTCCAGCGATGGGGCCCTTTCGTTTTGGTACGCTATGCAGGCGAGGCTCGAACTCGCGAGAGCGCGCGAGGCTGTGGAAATGCGTGAGCATTTCCCAGCGAGCGGCGAAGGGTGCCGTAGGCACCCGGAGCATGCGGGCGCCGCAGGCGCACGCTTCGAGTCTCGCCTCGGGCTTCTCTGCCATGTCGGCGATGCGCCCATCCGCCCCCGGGGGTCCGCGCCGCAGGCACCAGGAGCATGCGGGCGCCGCGGGCGCACGCTTCGAGTCCCGCCTTGGGCTTTTTCGGGGCAAAGAGCCCTGCCTGCGGTATCCTCTTATCCGGTAGATGGGTTTCGAGGTGGCAATCGCGCCATGCAGCAGATAAGCTTGGGTTTCGATTGAGCAGTATCGACCGATAGCAGGTGAGGGCCCATGAACATCCAGATCTTCGGCACCAAGAAGAGTTTTGACACCAAAAAGGCGCAGCGCTACTTCAAGGAGCGTCGCATCAAGTTCCAGTTCATCGACCTGAAAGAGAAAGAGATGAGCAAAGGCGAGCTCCAAAGCGTGCTGCGCGCGGTCGGAGGCATCGATGCCGCTGTTGACCCCAAGGCAAAAGATCAAGATACCGTCGCCCTCATCACCTATCTCGCCGAGAGCCAGAAGTTCGATAAGCTGCTCGAGAACCAGCAGGTGCTTCGTGAGCCGATCGTTCGGAACGGCAGCCGGGCGACCGTCGGTTACGAGCCGGATGTCTGGAAGTCGTGGGAATAGCGGCGGTGCTAAGTACGCATCGATGGCCATCATGGTGAAACCGTGAAGCGAATCGAATGCGAAGAAGTTGTGGTACTATAGCCGCTGCGCTGTGATGAGCAGCGCCTGAAAGTGGGGCATATGGCCCCCACCTTTCGGCGCCCATGGGTTGCTGTCTGGTCGTACAACGTATCGCCTGGGGGCGTATGCCCCTGTGGATTTGAACCGTGTACCCGGATGCTTCCTGTAGGCATTCGGGTTTTTGTTTTGTCCGCTACGAAGGAGGTTGGGACAATAGCTAAGCATCATGACGATACCCGTATCAACGGGGAGATCACCGCGACCACGTGCCGCCTGATCGGTGTCGACGGTTCCCAGCTGGGTCTGTTCGGCATTCGCGATGCCCAGCGCGTCGCCGATGAGCAGGGTCTTGACCTGGTGGAGATCGCGCCCAACGCTGAGCCCCCCGTGTGCAGGGTCATGGACTACGGCAAGTTCAAGTACCAGCAGGCCATGAAGGCCAAGCAGGCTCGTAAGAACCAGTCTCGCGTCGAGGTCAAGGAGATGAAGTTCCGTCCCAAGATCGACGTGGGCGACTACGAGACCAAGAAGGGCCACGTTCTGCGCTTCCTTAAGAAGGGCGCGCGCGTCAAGATCACCATCATGTTCCGTGGACGCGAGATGGCCCACCCCGAGCAGGGTCTCAACGTTTTGGAGCGCCTCGCTCAGGACCTGAAGCCGTACGCGACGGTCGAGTCCGCTCCCAAGCTCGAAGGACGAAACATGCTTATGCTCCTTGCCCCCATCAAGGGCGCCTTCGATAACGAAGAGGGCAAAGAGGACGCAGCTAAGAACTAGTGTAGTAGGAACCGATTAAGGAGAAGCACATGCCTAAGATGAAGTCCCACAGCGGCACCAAGAAGCGTTTCCGCCGCACCGGTACGGGCAAGCTCATGCGCGCCAAGGCGTTCAAGAGCCACATCCTGACCAAGAAGACGACCAAGCGCAAGCGCAACTTCCGTCAGGAGGGCGAGATCGCCGCTGCCGACAAGAAGGTCGTCACCGCACGTCTCGCTGGTCGTTAATCGACAAGCACCACCCGTTTCCTAAGAACACCTACGACGAGGAGTTGATCAGATATGGCACGAGTCAAGCGCTCTGTGAACGCCAGGAAGAAGCGCCGCACTGTAATGAGCCGCGCGAAGGGTTACTACGGTGCCGCTTCGCGTACCTATAAGCACGCTAAAGAGCAGGTCCAGCACTCCCTGCAGTATCAGTACCGTGACCGCCGCAACAAGAAGCGCGAGATCCGCAGCCTGTGGATCACCCGCATCAACGCTGCCGCTCGCATGAACGACCTTTCCTACTCCCAGTTCATGCACGGCCTGAAGGTCGCCGGCATCGATCTGGACCGCAAGGTCCTCGCTCAGATGGCCTACGAGGACATCGAGTCCTTCAACGAGCTCGCCGCCATCGCCAAGAAGGCGCTCGAGGCGTAAGCTCTCAAGCTGAAAAGCATTGCATCACGGGGCGCCTGCGGGCGCCCCGTTTTGTATAGCGAGCTGTGCACGATGAGGGCTTTCGCCAGGGGAGTGCAAAGAATGCAAATGGGGTGGGGCCCCGGAGCTTGCTTACGCAGAACATCCGCATTGCAAAACGGGAGACCGTTCTCACGCACGCAACTAATTATATAGTTGAGTTAAATGTGGAGGAAATGTGTATGTACGGATTCCCGCCCCCGCCGGCCCCGGCGTCTGGCAATATATCTCCTTGCCGCGCGGCCGGGTCCGCGCCGGCGGGCACCTTGAGAACCGGATACTGCGAG